>NZ_JARAVK010000034.1:0-51094 GCF_033792765.1 Streptomyces sp. PA03-6a
GGGTGGGCGTCGGGTCGGTCGGCGTGGGGGTCGGGGTCGGCGTCCCCGTGCCGGGCGCGCCCAGCAGGCTCACGTCGTCGGCCAGGTAGGCGGGCTGCGCGTACCAGCCGTGCAGGTAGACGGTGACCGAGGTGGTGCTCGCGCCCGTGGTGAAGCTGGTGGACAGCTGCTGGTACGAGGACGCGGACGGGGTCCACACCGAGGCCTCCGTCATCCCGGTGCCGGTGGCGCCGAGGTAGACGTAGCTGCCCTGGACGAACGCGCTCAGCGTGTACGTGGAGTTGGGCCGGACGCTGATGGTCTGCGAGCAGCGGGAGTTGTCCGAGGAGGAGGGCGTGCCCTGGAGCGCCTTGGTGCCGCCGTGCACGGGGGAGCCGACGGCCGCGCCGCTGGAGGCGGTGCAGGACCATCCGGACAGGCCGCTCTCGAACCCGCCGTTGGTCACGATGTTGGTGTCGGCGGCGTTCGCGCTGCCGGACGTGGCGACGAGTCCCGCCACCGCGAGGGCGGCGGCGCCGACGGCCGCCGCGGCTCTGAGGGCGGTGCGCCGTGGGCGTGCGTGTTCCACTACTGCCTCCTGGGGGCGAGGAGTTGGGCGGTTACGCGAGTGGCCACTCTTCTGTGGACGCAGTTTGGTCCAGACCAATGCGGGGGTCAATACCCTTGCCGTCGTGCGTAGACCGGCGTCCCGCGGGTACCACCGACTTCATCAACTGTTCGGCGACTTTCCGCACTGCTCCGGCTACGCAGGGATAAGCTCTCCGGGCAGGGACTGGGCGGGAGTTCCGGGAGGTCGCGGGTGTCGAGCGTCATAGCGGTCACGGCGGACGACCTCGCGCTCCCGCTGGAGCAGCACGTGATGCGCACCGCCGCCGCCCTGGAGGCCCACGGCCACCTCGTCGTGCTCGTCCCGCCGGAGTCCACCGACCCGTTGCGCCGCCGCGTCCACACCGTGCGCGCGGCCCTCGAGGCGGACCGGGTGGCGATCGTCCCGGTCGACCTGCCACCGCTGGCCGCCCTGCTCCTGGCCGAGCAGCTGCGCCAGCTCGCCGCCACCGACCTCGGGCCCGGTGTGCTCGCCGGGGCCGCCCGGCTGCTGTCGCACTACCTCCACTCCGGTGCCCTGCTCGGTTCGGTCTCCCGGCTCGACCGGGTGGACGTGCCCGTCGGCGCCCATCTGAAGTCCCTGGTGCCCGGGCGCCACTTCGCCGTCCTCGCCCACCCCGAACCGCACCTGTCCGAGGCGCGCCCCGACGCCGTGCCGGCCGGGCCCGCGTTCCTCACCCAGCTCGCCGTCGCGCACGGCCACGGCGTCGACGCCGGCTGGGTCACCGGGCCGCTGGCCCGCGCCTGGCGGAGCCAGCACGTACGGGAGGTGCCGCTGCCGGCGGACTCCGCGCGCTGGTGGGGGACCGGCAGGCTGGTCGAGTTCACCGCCTACATCGCCGACGTCGGCGTGCTCTACCAGCTGGTCACCTCGGTCCGCCGGGACACCTGCGGCTGGTGCGGCCTGGCGGTCATCGGCGACCGCTGCCTGTTCTGCTCGGCCACGGTGGACGGGCAGCAGCGCATCCGGCCCCCGGAGCGGCCGCGCCAGGTCGTGCACTCGGGACCCCGCGCGCCCTCCCTGGCGCCCAGGGCGTCGCCCACCCCCCAGGTCTCCCCCCACCAGCAGTCGGCACTTGAGCGATAGGGCCCCACCTCTATGAACTCACGTCAGCGTCGCGGCGTCGTCCTCCTCGTGGTCTCCGCGCTGTGCGCGCTCGCCGCCTTTGCCGGCGTCGTCACCGTCATCGGGGACGCCCGCTCCCAGGTCGGGCCGAAGGTGACCGCGTACCGGCTGGCCGCGGACGTGCCCGCGTACGAGGCGGTCGGCCGCGCCCAGCTGCGGGAGGTCCGGATACCCGAGCGCTGGCTGCCCGTCACCGCCGTCCGCGACGTCGGCCGGCTGGACGGCAAGATCGCCGCCGCCCCCCTGCACCGCGGCTCCCTGCTGCAGACGGACATGGTCGCCGAGCGGCCCGCGCTGCGGGCCGGGCAGATGGAGATCGCGATCATGATCGACGCGGAGACCGGCGTCGCCGGGAAGATCACCCCGGGGGCGAGGGTCAACATCTTCGCCACCTTCGCCCCGCGCAGGGACACCGACCCCGAGGTCTCGAAGATCATCGTCGCGGGCGCCCGGGTCATCGACGTCGGCCAGATCAAGGCCTTCGACACCGGCGGCGACAACCGCCGGGTCAGCAGCCAGGGCGTCCCCATCACCTTCGCCCTCGGCGCCGCCGACGCCCAGCGGGTCGCCTTCGCCGAGTCCTTCGCCCGGCACGTACGCCTCGCCCTCGTCGCCCCGGGGGACGCGACCGCCCCCTCCGAACGGGACCGCACCTACACCCTCGCCGGCGACGGAGCCGACTCGTGACCGGCGTCCGCATCCTGTCGGGCACCCCCGACCCCGACACCGCCCGCGCCCTGACCGGGGTCCTCCACCAGCTGCCGGGAGCCGAACCCGGGCCCGCGCTGCCGGACTCCACCTCACTGCTGGACGTCCTCGCCCGCGCCGCCGGGACCGGGGTCGACGAACTGCCCGAGGTCGTCGTCGTCCACGACCGCATCACCCCGGTGCCCGCGCTCGAGGTCATCCGCGAGATCGCGCTGCGCTTCCCCGCGGTCGGCGTCATCCTGCTCACCGCCGACCCGAGCCCGGCCGTCCTGTCCGGCGCCATGGACGCCGGCGCGCGCGGTGTCGCCGGGGTGCCCCTGTCGTACGACGAACTCGGTGCCCGCGTCGAGGCGGCGGCCGCCTGGGCGGCCGGCGTACGGCGCCACCTCAGCCCCCAGCAGCCCGCGCTGCCCGCCGTCCCCGGGGGCAGGCTGGTCGCCGTGGCCGGAGCCAAGGGCGGGGTCGGCACCACCGTCGTCGCCGTCCAGCTCGCCCTCGCCGCGCAGGCCGCCGGGAAGTCCACCGCCCTGGTCGACCTCGACCTCCAGGGCGGCGACATCGCCTCCTACCTCGACGTCCAGTTCCGCCGCTCCGTCGCCGACCTCGCGGACATCGCCGACGTGACCACCCGCGTACTGCAGGACGCCATGTACGTCCACGAGGCCGGGCCCGCGCTGCTGCTCGCCCCCGGCGAGGGCGAACGCGGTGAGGAGGTCACCGACCGTGCCGCCCGGCACGTGCTGCACGCCCTCCGGCAGCGGTACGAGGTCGTGGTCGTCGACTGCGGCACCCAGATGACCGGCGCCAACGCCGTCGCCGTCGAGACCGCGGACACCGCCCTGCTGGTGACCACGCCCGACGTGGTCGCCGTGCGCGCCGCCAAGCGCATGGTGCGCATGTGGGACCGGCTGCAGATCCGCAAGCCCCAGGACGTCGTCGCCACCGTCAACCGCTACACCCGGGGCAGCGAGATCCAGCCCTCGCTGATCGCCCGCATCACCGGCACCCGGATCGCCTCCGCCGTGGTCCCCGCCGCCTTCCGGGAACTGCAGGCGGTCGTGGACTCGGGACGGCTCCAGGACCTCGACAACCGCTCCACCGTCAAGCAGGGCGTGTGGACGCTCGCCGCGGAGATCGGCGTCTGCGGGCCCGGGCACGCGGTGCCGCCCCGCAGGAGCCGCCGCGGACGCGGCGAACAGGGCCAGGTCACCCTGGAGACCCTGGGCATGACACCGCTGATCCTGCTGGTGCTCGTCCTGGTCTGGCAGGCGGTGCTGACCGGGTACACCTTCACCCTCGCCGGCCACGCCGCCGACCAGGCCGCCCGCGCGGCGGCGGTGGGGAAGGACGCCCAGGCGGCGGCGGCCGACGACCTGCCCGGCGCGTGGCAGATCGAGGACTTCGGCACCACGCACACCGACGGCATGGTCGGGGTCACCGTGGGCCTGCGGGTCCCGGTCCTCTTCCCGGGCGCGATCGACTTCCCGCTGACCGTCCACGGCCACGCCTCGGCCGTCGACGAAGAGGCGGGCACGCCGTGACGGCCCGGACCCGCCGCCGGCGCGACCGGGGCAGCGCCTCCCTGGAGTTCCTGGGGATGCTGCCGATCCTGCTGCTGATCGCCCTCGCGGGCGTGCAACTGGGCCTCGCCGCCTACACCGCGGCCCAGGCCGGCACGGCCGCCCGCGCCGCCGCGCGTATGGCCGCGCTGCACGACCCTCCCGTGAGCGGCCCCGTCGCGGGCACGGAGGCGGTGAGCTCCTGGCTGCAGGACGGTACGCAGGTCAGCACCACCGGCGACACGGGGGACTCCGTGCAGGCGACGGCGACCGTGGAGATCCCGTCGGTGCTTCCGGGCCTCAGCCCGGGCTCCGTCACCCGGACCGCCACGATGCCCAGGGAGGACGACGAAGGGGCCGACGAATGAGCCTGCGCGACCGCATCACCGCGAACGACGACACCGCCCCGCAGACGCAGGAGGGCCACCTCGTCGCCGTCTACCGGGCCAAGCTCCTCCAGGAGATCGACCTCGCCGAGATGTCGGCGCTCGCCGCCGCCGAGCGCCGGGTGCGCCTGGAACGTGTCCTCGGCCACATCATCAGCCGCGAGGGACCGGTGCTCTCCACCAAGGAGCGCACCGGCATCATCCGCCGGGTCGTGGACGAGGCCCTGGGCCTGGGCATCCTCGAACCGCTGCTGGAGGACGCCTCCATCACCGAGATCATGGTCAACGGCCCGGACCGCATCTACATCGAGCGGGCCGGCCGGGTGGAACCCGTCGCCGCGCGGTTCAGCAGCCCCGAGCAACTCCTGCAGACCATCGAGCGGATCGTGTCGACCGTCAACCGCCGGGTGGACGAGTCCAATCCGATGGTGGACGCCCGGCTGCCCTCCGGCGAGCGCGTCAACGTCATCATCCCGCCGCTGTCGCTGACCGGCCCCGTCCTCACCATCCGCCGCTTCCCCCGCGCGTACGCCCTGCACGAGCTGATCGGCCTCGGCACCCTCGACGAGCACATGCTGATGCTGCTCTCCGCCCTCGTGCGGGCCAAGTTCAACATCATCGTCAGCGGCGGCACCGGCTCGGGCAAGACCACCCTGCTCAACTCGCTGTCCGGGCTCATCCCGGACGGCGAGCGGATCATCACCGTCGAGGACGCCGCCGAACTCCAGCTCCAGCAGGAGCACGTCGTACGCCTGGAGAGCCGGCCGCCCAACGTCGAGGGCCAGGGCCGGATCACCATCCGCGACCTCGTGCGGAACTCGCTGCGCATGCGCCCCGACCGGATCATCGTCGGTGAGGTCCGCGGCGGCGAGACCCTCGACATGCTGCAGGCCATGTCCACCGGCCACGACGGCTCGTTGGCCACGGTGCACGCCAACTCGGCCGAGGACGCGGTGCTCAGGCTGCAGACGCTGGCCTCGATGTCGGAGGTGAAGATCCCCTTCGAGGCGCTGCGCGACCAGATCAACAGCGCCGTCGACGTCATCGTCCAGCTGCGCCGGGACGTCGACGGCACCCGCCGGATCGCCGAGATCGCCGTGCTGTCCTCACGGGGACGCGACACCTTCCGGCTGACCACCGCGACCCGCTTCCGCGCCGAGCCGATGGGGCCCGACCGGATCGTACGGGGCTGGTTCCACCATCAGCCCGTACCGCGCCAACTGGCCGAACGCTTCCACCTGGCGGGCGAGTCCGTGCCGGCGGCCTTCGGGGTCGGCGAGACCGAGCTGGAGCTGTCGAGCAGGGAGGCGAAGTGAACACGCCGACGATGGCCCTGGCCGTGCTCGGCGTGACCGGCCTCGCGCTGGTGCTGGGCGTCTGGGGCCTGCACGCCTGGAGCGGCGGGCGAGCCGACCGCGCCGCGCTGGTGGACCGGCTGGCCGACGTGCCGGCCGCCGAACGGCGCGCCGTGCCCTTCGCCGGGCTGGACCTGCGGGTCCGGCGCACCGCCTGGGGCCGCCGGCTGGCCGCGCGGCTCGCCGCCACCGGCACCGACCTGACGCCCGGGCAGTTCACCGCGGCCGCCCTCGCGGTCGTCGGCGGCGCCTGGCTGGTCGCCGACATCGTGCTGGCCCCCTTCTTCGGACCGATCGCCGCGCTCCTGGCGGCCTGGGCGGTCAGCTCCTTCCTCGGCTGGCGACGACGGGTGCGCACCGAGCGCTTCATCGCCCAGCTGCCCGAACTCGCCCGCGTCCTGGCCAACGCCACCCAGGCCGGGCTCGCCCTGCGCACCGCCGTCGGCATGGCGGCGGAGGAACTGGAGGCCCCGGCCGGTGAGGAACTGCGGAAGGTCGCCGACGCCATGACGCTCGGGCACTCCATCGAGGACGCCATGGCCGAACTGCAGGAGCGGCTGCCCAGCCGGGAACTGGTGGTGCTGGTCTCCACGCTCGTCCTGTCGGCCCGGGCCGGCGGCTCGGTGGTGGAATCGCTGCGGAACCTGACCGTGACCCTGGAGGAGCGCAAGGAGACCCGGCGCGAGATCCGCACCCAGATGTCGCAGGTCACGGTCACCGCGTACGCCGTTCCCGTCATCGGCGTCGGCTCGCTGCTGCTGCTCGACCGGATCATGCCGGGCTCGCTGAGCGCGATGACCGGCTCCGGGGCCGGACGGATCGCCGTGCTCGTGGCGCTCGGCCTGTACGTCGTCGGCTTCGCGCTCATCCGCCGCATGTCGCGGATCGACGTGTGAGGGGGGCGGGGGACCTGTGATCACCGTCGTGCTGGCCGCCGTCGCCGCCCTGGGAGTGGTGGGCGTCTGCTACGGCATCGGCCTCTACCGTTCCGAGGTCAAGCTGCCCAGCGACCTCCAACTGGCCCTGGAGGTGGGCCGGACCCGCACCACCAAGGTCGGTAACGCCGTCGACCGCCTCGGGATGCGCTGGGCGCCCCTGGTGCTGCGCCTCATGGGCCCCGCCCGGGTCAACCGGATCCGCACCCGCATCGACCACGCGGGCCACCCCTACGGCCTCACCGTCGACCGCTACGCCGCCCGCCGCGCCGTCTACGGCGCCCTCGGCGGCCTCGCGGCCCTGGTGCTGCTGCGGGCGGGCCACTGGTTCGCCGCCCTCCTGATGGTCGCCTACGGCCTGGGCTGGACCGACCTCGGCATCCGGCTCGCCATCCGCAGGCGCCGCGACGAGATCGAGCGCACGCTCCCGGACTTCCTCGACGTCCTCGCGGTGGTGGTGAGCGCCGGCCTCGGCTTCCGCCAGGCCCTCGAACGCGTCGCCTCCGTCTACAAGGGCCCCTGGAGCGACGAGATCCGGATCGCCCTGCGCCAGATGGACGTCGGCGTCAGCCGCCGTGACGCCTTCGACCAGCTGCGCAGGCGCAACGGCAGCGAGCAGGTCGGGCAGTTCGTCACGGCCCTGCAGCAGGGCGAGGAACTGGGCGCGCCCATCGCCCGCACGCTGCTCCAGATCGCCACGGACATGCGGCGCACCGAGGCCCAGAACGCCCGCCGCCGCGCGGCCCGCACCGTGCCGCGCGCGACGGGTGTGATCACCACGCTCCTCGTCCCCGCGACGATGATCCTGCTGATGACGGGCACGATCCTCGGGTCGCGCATCAACTTCGGTGACCTGCTGGGGTGATGGGGGTGACAGGGTTGTGAACGCATGTTCGGTTCGGGTGGTGGGTAGTGACCGGAGCCGCCATATTGGGTGCGGAGCCCACGGTCGCGGTGTACATTTGCAGCCGCAACCATATTTGCACCTGCAATCAGGCACGGATCGCGGCGGGTTGACCCGAGGGGAGGCGGTGCGCCGTGGACCTCACCGGCACCGCAGCCGCCCGCGACGATAGCCAGACCCCGGCCGACGCAAGGGGCGCGGCCGGCGCACGTCACGTGACTACGGTTTGGGGCACGGAAGATGAGCAGGTGGGTTGTGAAACGACTGACCGCGCTGCGCACGCGCATGCGCGTCCGCGGCGACTCGGGGCAGACGTCGTTCGAGTACCTGGGCATCGCGGTGGTGATCGCGGTCATCATCGGTGTGCTGGCGACCACGGACATCGGCAATGCGATAAGGACCGGCATCCTGGACAAGATCGCGGACATCGTCGGCGGCGGCTGAACCGGCGGTTCGACGGCGACGGCGGCCAGACGCTCGGCCTCTACATCGTCGCCGTCGCCGCCCTGTTCTTCCTCGCCTTTGCCTACTTCGCCGTGGGGCAGGCCGCCTCCGTCCGCAATACCGCGCAGACCGCGGCCGACGCCTCGGCGCTCGCGGCCGCACGGGAGGTCAGGGACAGTGTTCGGGAGGCCTTCCTCGATGCCTTGGAGGCGGGAGACCTGGACCGGCTCCGGCATCTGCTCGCCTTGAACGGGATGACGCCCGGCAACGCCTGCGGCGCGGCGGCGAACTACGCCGGTCAGAACAGTGCGGTCGTCGACGAGTGCAACGCAGTCGGCCCGGGGGGTGCCACGGTCGCCCTTCACACTTCCGGGACGGTCGGCGAATCGGTCGTGCCGGGCACCGAGTCGATGCACGCGAGCGCTACCGCCACGGCGGTCGTCGAAAGCCGGTGCGCTGTCGACGACAAGGACGGTGACGCGATCACGTTCATCTGCGATGGGGACGAAATGCGCGTGGACCCGACGGCCGGCGATTTCGATCTGAACCTGGCGGAGTTCTTCTCCGTCCATCTCAGCGAGTGAGGAACGGGGGGCCGATGCGTATCCAGAAGCAAGGCCTGGCTGTAATCGTCGCCGTGGTCCTCGCCGCGGCACTGTCAGGGTGCGGTGGCGGTGACGGCGACGACAAGACGGCGGCTACGCCGTCCGCGAAGACGAGCGCGCCGGGCGGTTCGGACAAGTCGAGTGTCGCGCCCTCGGACGAGCCGACCCAAGTCCTGGCGCAGATGAAGGGTGAGAAAGACATCACCGTCACCCTGAACGAAGCCACGCGGGACTCGGGGGGATTCGTCACCGTCAAGGGCACGCTCACCAACGGAGGGGCATCGATCTTCAACGCCAGTTCCTGGGTGGGACCGGAGATGGCCGTCCAGAAATCCGGCGCCTCTATCGCCGGCGCCGTCTTGGTCGACTCGGTCGGCAAGAAGCGCTACTACGTGCTCCGGGACACCGAAGGCAAGTGCCTGTGCACGATGGGCCTCACCCTGATCAAGCCGGGCGAGACCCGGCCCCTCTTCGCGCAGTTCCCGGCGCCGCCGGAAGGCACCACCGAGGTGGAGTTCCAGCTGCCGACGATGCCCCCGGCCAAGATCACGATCGCGGAGGGGTGAGCCGTGCCCCGTCTCCGTCCGCATGCCCGTCCCGGTGTCGCGGCCGTGCTCGGCCTCGCGCTCGTGCTCACGCCGCTCACCGCCGCGGGCGCGCGGGCGGACGACGACCCGACGGCGCAGCCCACCCCGTCCGCGCCCACGAAGGTGGACGCGGCCGACCCGGACCTGCAACTGCCCGAGGGGGCGACGCTGGCGCCGCCCAAGGTGCTGGACATCGTCTCCGTGTCGGACGCGTCGTCCTCCGAGGACGCCTCGGCCGACGACGGCGAGGAGCGGCACGAGGAGTCGAACTCCTCGGTCACCTACGCCCTCCAGGCGGACGTCCTGTTCGGCAGGGACAGCGCCAAGCTGAACGCGACGGCCACCGCGCGGATCAAGGCCATCGCGTCCGACATCGATGCCAAGGGCGTCACGCAGCCGATCCGCGTGTTCGGCTTCACGGACGACCTGGGCTCGTACGAGCACGGCAAGGTGCTGTCCAAGAAGCGGGCCGACGCCGTCTACAAGATCCTGGCGGAGGAGCTCGGTTCGCTCGGCAACTCCGTCCACTCGTTCCAGGTCCGCGGGTACAGCGAGGACTACCCCATCGCCGACAACTCCACCGAGGCGGGCCGCAAGCAGAACCGCCGCGTGGAGATCACGTTCCGTCCGTCGTAGCGTCGCGGGCCGCCGGTCAACCGAACGGCTCACCCACGTGGGTAAGGCGCGGCGACAGAGCCCTTAAATTCCGGGCCAAAGGTCCGGTGCTTTCCGTGACGGAGCGTATGCGGTGCGGATGTGGCGTGGGTGGACGAGTCGCCGCATTCGCGGCCATTCGGTCTAATCGCCCGGCGATCGAGCCACTTCTTCGAGGGAACCTTCACATCTCCCTCATGACCTTGGACCTGGAGAGCGGTTCCGGCGCGGTACCTTGGAATCCCCCCCTCGGGCCGGTCCGCTCTCCCCCCCTGCGGACCGGCCCGTCTTCTTTCCCCCCGCGTCTCACTCCGTCAGGAAGGGCCGCACGCTCGCCAGGAACAGGTCCGGCCGCTCGTTGTACGGCTCGTGCGCCGTGGGCAGGGTCGCGTAGGCGGCGCCGGGCGGCAGCGAACGGCGGGCCCGGCGACCGTCGGTGAGCACGGGGAGCAGCGGATCGCGGCGGCCCCAGAGCAGCAGGACGGGCGGGACGATCCCCGGCAGGACGCCGCTCAGCCCGAATCCGGGCGCGGCGAAGGCGCGCCACAGGGCGCAGTGCACCGCGAGCCGGTCGGCGTCGGCACGGACGCCACGGGCGCGTCCGTACGTCGTGCGGGCGCTGCTCGTACGGAGCCGGCCCAGGTAGGCACGGGCCAGCGGGGCGATGAGGCGCCCGGCGCTGGACGGACGTCCCATCACGGCACGGCAGAACCAGCGGGTCACCGGGGTGAGCCGGGTGAAACCGGCCGGGTCGACCAGGACGAGCCCGGCCACCTGCGCCGGGCGGCGCTCGGCCAGCTGTACGGCGGCCCAGCCGCCCACGCTGTTGCCGACGACGTAGACGCGCGGCGCGCCGCCCCGCGCGATGGCGTCGAGGGCGCGCTCCGCCACGTCCGCGAGTCCATCGGGGGTGACGGAGTGCGGGGCGGCGGCGGTGGAGCGGCCGTAGCCGGGCCAGTCGAGGGCGAAGACCTCGCGTTCCGCGGCGAGTCCGGCCGCGACGGCTCCGTAGTCCCGGCTGTCGCCGGGGTTGGCGTGCAGCAGCAGCACGGGCGTGCGCGGGGTGCCGGTGGCTGGGGTGCCGAGGCGGTGCAGGGCGACGTCGCCCAGCGGGGTGGCGAGCACGGTGTGGCCCATGGCGGGAGCGTAGTGCCGGTGCGGCACCGCCAACGCCCCCTTCCACGCTCCCGGTCGGGTGAGCTCCGGCACCCGCCCCGGCGGGAACCGGCCGGGCGCGCCGGGTGTCTCCGTACGACAACGGGGGCGGTCGCCCCCGGCGTGATGACGGGGGATGCCGATGGAAGCCGCGATACCGGTGCTCTTCGTCGCGATGGCCGCACTGATCACGCTCGTACCGCTGGTGGTCGCGGTACGCGCGGGCCGTCGCGTGCTGTGGATACGGCGGGCCGTGCACGGCGGGCTGCGCGCCGAGGGGCGCTGTGTGCGGGTCTACACGACCGTGGGCTCGACGGGTGAGGGCCCGACCCACTCGCGGCAGCACTTCGTCTTCGAGTTCCGGACCGCCGACGGGCGCGACGTGCGCTTCGAGGACCCGGGGGCGCCGGGCACGACGATCGAGGGCGACCACCTGACGGTCGCCTACGTCCCCGAGGCACCCGAGCGCGCGCTGGTCGTCCCGGCCGGCTACCGGGTGCCGTACGGGCAACTGGCGCTGACGCTGGTCTTCCTGGGGATCTTCCTGGCCGCGGGGATCCTGTTCCTCGTCATCGGCGCACAGTCCCCCGACTTCCCCGGCTTCTCCGACTCCGAGGACTTCGGCGGCGGCGGGTTCTAGAAGGCCGCCACGGCCGCCCGCAGCGGACGGGACGCGGCAGGGGTCACGCCTGCGCCTCCACGGTCACCGCCGTCCCCGGCACCAGGCCCCATGCCGCCATCGCGCCGGCCTCCGCCTCCAGCACGTGACGGGCCCGCAGCCGCGGGCGGCCCAGCCGGCCGGGCGGCATGGTGCGGACGGCGAGGACCCGCAGGCGGCGGTCGAGGTAGGCGACGTCGATGGCGAAGCGCATGCCCAGGGTGTGCACGCTCGCGGCGGGCGTGAGCAGCAGCGCCCCGGTGATGCCGGTTCGGCCCAGCAGCCCCCGGGTGCGGGCCCGGTAGGAGGCCGCGATCTCCAGCGGTATCCCCGTGCCGTCCGGCGTCCCCGTGCCGTCCGGCGTCCCCGTGCCGTCCGGCGTCCCCGTGCCGTCCGGCGTCCCCGCGCCGTCCGTGCCGCGGCCGCCGGTGAGGCGCAGCAGCCCGGTCCCGTCGCGCCGGCGGTCACCCATGCGGCTCACGTCCCTTCGCGTGGTGCGCCCGTGTACGGTCGGGCCCGATGCATGTCTATCCGATCGCCGCGGCCGTCGTGTGGGGAACCGTCGCGGGGCTCGCCCTGCCGCGTCCGGCGTACCGGCTGTCCGTCGCGCCCGAGCAGCCCTGGCGGACCCGGTGCCCGGCGGACGTGCCCTACCCGGCCGGCCGGCGCGGCTGGTGGGGGCCGTTGCGCAACGCCGGCAAGCCGGCCGCCGGATGGCGCTACGCCCTGGTGACCGCCGTGGTCTGCGCGGCCGTCGCGGCGGGCACCGGGCCGCGGCCCGAACTGACGGTGTGGCTGCTGCTCGTCCCGCTCGGAGTGCTGCTGGCCCGCGTCGACCTGACGGTGCTGCGGCTCCCGGACGTGCTGACGCTGCCCGCCGCCACGGGGACGGCGGCTCTGCTGGGGGCGGCCGCGCTGCTCCCGGGCCATGAGGGCTCGTGGCCCCGGGCGCTGCTGGGGGCGGCCGTGCTGGGGCTGTTCTACCTCGTGCTGCACCTGGTCAACCCGGACGGCATGGGGTTCGGCGACGTCAAACTCGCCCCCACCGCGGGCATGGTCCTCGCCTGGCACGGGTGGGGGACGCTCGCCGCCGGCACCTTCGCGGCCTTCGCGCTGGGCGCGGTCACGGGCCTCGTGCTGCTGGCGGCCCGTCGCGCCGAGCGCCGTACGCCGCTGCCCTTCGGGCCGTTCATCCTGGCCGGCGCCCTGGCCGGACCGCTGCTGCCGTCCTGACCAGGGCGCCCGCCGACCTCACGCGTCGCTGCTGCGGGACCAGAGGTTGACGCCCGACTCGAGGGCGAACTCGTCGATCTCGGCGAGATCCTCGGCCGTCAGCGGGGCGGCACCCACCGCCGCGACGTTGGCCTCCAGCTGGGCGACGCTCGACGCCCCGATGAGCGCCGAGGTGATCCGCTTGTCGCGCAGCACCCAGCTCAGCGCGAGCTGCGCCAGCGACTGACCGCGCCGGGCGGCGGTGCCGTTGAGGCCGCGCAGCCTCCGCACGACCTCGTCGGTGATCAGGGTGGGGTCGAGGGACTTGCCCTGGGCGGCCCGGGAGCCCTCGGGGATGCCGTTGAGGTACTTGTCCGTCAGCAGGCCCTGGGCCAGGGGGACGAAGGGGATGCAGCCCATGCCCTCCTCGTCCAGGACGTCCAGGAGACCGTCGTCCTCGACCCAGCGGTTGATCATGGAGTACGAGGGCTGGTGGATCAGCGCCGGGACGCCCATCTGGCGCAGCAGCGCGGCGGCCTCGCGGGTGCGCTGCGCGCTGTAGGAGGAGATGCCGACGTAGAGCGCCTTGCCCTGCTGGACGGCGGACGCGAGGGCGCCCATCGTCTCCTCCAGCGGCGTGTCGGGGTCGAAGCGGTGCGAGTAGAAGATGTCGACGTAGTCCAGGCCCATCCGGTCCAGGGACTGGTCCAGCGAGGAGAGCAGGTACTTGCGGCTGCCCCACTCGCCGTACGGGCCGGGCCACATGTCGTACCCCGCCTTGGTCGAGATGACCAGTTCGTCGCGGTAGGGCCGGAAGTCCTGGGCGAGGATGGTCCCGAAGTTGCTCTCGGCGGAGCCGTAGGGCGGGCCGTAGTTGTTGGCCAGGTCGAAGTGCGTGACGCCGAGGTCGAAGGCGCGGCGCAGGATGGCGCGCTGCGAGTCGAGCGTGCGGTCGTCGCCGAAGTTGTGCCAGAGCCCGAGGGAGATCTCGGGGAGCTTGAGGCCGCTGCGGCCGGTCCGGCGGTACGCCATCGCGTCGTAGCGCTCGTCGGCGGCGCGGTAGAGAGAACGAATATCCACAGAAGCGGTCCTATCACGACGGCGGTCCACAGCCCTGCACCCGGTTCGGCGGCCCGAGGGGAGGCGCAGTAGGGTGGCGAAGGGGTGACGACCGCAGGAGGGGCCCGCCAATGAATCTGCGCGACCTGGTACGTCTCAGGTTGACCGACCTGTACGCCCACCGTGTGGAGCGCCGGCTCGACCTGTCGCAGGGCCCCAAGCACATCGGCGTCATCCTCGACGGCAACCGCCGCTGGGCCAAGGCCGCCGCGCGGACGACCGAGCAGGGCCACCGGGCCGGCGCGGACAAGATCACCGAGGTCCTCGGCTGGTCCGAGGAGACCGGCGTCGAGGTCGTCACGCTCTGGCTGCTCTCCACGGACAACCTGGACCGCCCGGCGGAGGAACTCGTCCCGCTGCTCGGCATCATCGAGGACGCGGTCCGCGGGCTCGCCGCGACCGGCCGCTGGCGCGTCCACCACGTCGGCGCGAAGGACCTGCTGCCCGCCCGTACCCAGTCCGTCCTCAAGGAGGCCGAGCAGGCCACGGAGGGCGTCGAGGGCATACTCGTCAACGTCGCCGTGGGCTACGGCGGCCGCCAGGAGATCGCCGACGCGGTCCGCTCCCTCCTCCACGAGCACGCCGGCCGCGGCACCTCCATCGAGGACCTCGCGGAGATCCTCGACATCGACCACATCGCGGAGCACCTCTACACCCGCGGCCAGCCCGACCCCGACCTCGTCATCCGCACCTCCGGCGAGCAGCGCCTGTCGGGCTTCATGCTGTGGCAGAGCGCGCATTCGGAGTACTACTTCTGCGAGGTGTTCTGGCCGGCGTTCCGCCGGGTGGACTTCCTGCGGGCGTTGCGTGACTACGCGGCGCGGCACCGGCGCTACGGGGCTTGAGCGCGGACCCCGGTTCCCGGGGGTGCGGGGGGTGGCTCCCCGCGTGGATGCAGCATGTTGTGGCAGAGCGCGCATTCGGAGTACTGCTTCTGCGAGGTGTTCTGGCCGGCGTTCCGCCGGGTGGACTTCCTGCGGGCGTTGCGTGATTACGCGGCGCGGCACCGGCGCTACGGGGCTTGAGCGCGGACCCCGGTTCCCGGGGTCACCCGAACGGCCCTGCCGGGGAGAGATGCGCCACACCGGGCTTGCGGCGAACGGCCGAAGGGGCGGTGGCCGGATTACGTCCCGGCGACAGGGGCGCGAACATCGGGCGGCGGGGCGGCAAGGGTAGGGCCCGGGCCAACACCTGTCATATGCAGTCGCATAGGCCTCCACTTTCGAGGGAATAGACCCGTCAGACCGACATCCGGCCCATGGATGTCGGACAGAAGCGGACGGCACCTGGCCCGTCCGCCCGGGAGGCCCCTTGCTCACGGACGTGCCGTTGTCAACCCTTGACTCGGACGGCATTGACCGCGTCGACTCGAAGGGCCGCGGTCCGGCCCTCCTGGTCGGTCCCGGCCCTGTCCCGCGCGACGCCGTCGCACCCCGACCTCTTCCGAGGGGGTTCGTCCACACGTGGTGACCAGCAAGAATCGCCGTGAGCACGACCGGCGCACTTACGTACTCGACACCAGCGTGCTGCTTGCCGACCCGCATGCCCTCCTCCGCTTCGACGAGCACGAGGTGGTCCTGCCGGTCGTGGTGGTGACCGAGTTGGAAGCCAAGCGCCACCACCCCGAGCTCGGCTACTTCGCCCGCCAGGCGTTGCGGCTGCTCGACGAGTACCGGATCCGGTACGGGCGGCTGGACGCACCCATCCCGATCGGCGAGCTGGGCGGCACCCTGCGCGTCGAGCTGAACCACTCGGACCCGGGCGTGCTGCCCGCGGGGTTCCGCCTGGGCGACAACGACTCGCGGATCCTCGCGGTGGCCCGGAACCTCCAGGCCGAGGGGTACGACGTCACCGTCGTCTCCAAGGACCTGCCGCTGCGCGTCAAGGCCTCCTCCGTCGGCCTGCTGGCCGAGGAGTACCGGGCCGAGCTGGCGATCACCTCCGGGTGGACGGGGATGCACGAGCTGCAGGTCTCGGCCCAGGAGGTGGACGACCTCTTCCAGGAGGAGACGGTCGACGTCCCCGACGCGGCCGGGCTCCCGGTGCACACCGGTCTGGTGTTGCAGTCGGACCGCGGCAAGGCGCTCGGCCGGGTCACGGCCGACGGCCGGGTCCGGCTGGTGCGCGGCGACCGGGAGGCCTTCGGCATCCACGGCCGCAGCGCCGAGCAGCGGATCGCGCTGGACCTGCTGCTCGACCCGGACGTCGGCATCGTGTCGATGGGCGGCCGGGCCGGCACCGGCAAGTCGGCGCTGGCGCTGTGCGCGGGGCTGGAGGCGGTGCTGGAGCGTCAGCAGCACCAGAAGGTCATGGTCTTCCGGCCGCTGTACGCCGTGGGCGGTCAGGAGCTCGGCTACCTGCCGGGCACCGAGGCGGAGAAGATGAGCCCGTGGGCCCAGGCGGTCTTCGACACCCTGGGCGCGGTGACGTCGAAGGAGGTCATCGAGGAGGTCGTGGCGCGCGGCATGCTGGAGGTCCTGCCCCTCACGCACATCCGGGGCCGCTCCCTGCACGACGCCTTCGTGATCGTCGACGAGGCGCAGTCCCTGGAGCGCAACGTCCTGCTGACCGTGTTGTCCCGTATCGGGCAGAATTCCCGGGTCGTCCTGACTCATGACGTCGCCCAGCGCGACAACCTGAGGGTGGGTCGGTACGACGGAGTGGTCGCCGTCGTCGAGAAGCTCAAGGGCCACCCGCTGTTCGCGCACATCACCCTGACCCGCTCCGAGCGCTCGCCGATCGCCGCGCTCGTGACGGAGATGCTGGAGGACGGGCGGGCGTAACAGGCGAGTTGGACGGTCCGCTAGGCTGCTGCGCCGCGAGGGCGCAGCAGCCTAGCGCTGCGTGCGGAGGCTACGGATGCGTAACGGAAATTTCCGTGGCCCACGTGGCGTGTGAGCTTTGACACGCAACGGGGAATTGCGTGGACGCGTCCGGCTACGGCAGGCTGTCGGTTCTGTCAGGCCCCCGCCCTCGGCACACCCGTACCCGCAAACGTACGGAACATCAGAACTGAACAGCGTTCGCCGTGGGCCGCCCGAACCGAATCAGCGGACTCCCGCCCCGTCGGGGGAGCCGCACCGGGCCAGTGCTTCTGTGACCGGTGCAGCAGGAAGCCAGTGCGAAGGGGCACGATCGCGTCCGCGAGGTCACCAAGCGGGCGACGCTGGAAGGAAACCGTGTGAGCCGGATCTCGGTCCGGGGATTCGCGGTGGCTTCGGCCACTGCGGTCACCACTGTGGGCGCCGTCGTCGGTGTCGCCTCCGGCAGCGAGGGTGTCGTACAGCCCGTCGCCGCCGCCGATGCGACCACCGTCCTCGCGGACATACCCGCTGGGCAGCAGGTCCAGCAGGCTTCCCTCACGCAGCAGGTGCAGGCGCAGTCCGACGCCGCCGACGCCGGTGCGAAGAAGGCCGCCGAGGAGGCAGCGCGCAAGCAGGCCGCCAAGGACGCCTCCGCCCGCAAGAAGGCGGAGGAGAAGGCCGAGGCCGACCGCAAGGCCAAGGAGGCCTCCCGCGCCGCGGAGCGCGCCGCGCTGGTCGTGAAGGCCTCGTACACGGTCTCCGAAGTCCAGGCCATGGCCCAGGGCCTCATAGGCGACGCCTCCCAGTACCAGTGCTTCTCCAACATCGTCACCCGTGAGAGCGGCTGGAACTACACCGCGACGAACGCCTCTTCCGGCGCCTACGGCCTCGTCCAGGCCCTGCCCGGCTCCAAGATGGCCTCCGCGGGCGCCGACTGGCGCACCAACCCCGGTACCCAGATCAAGTGGGGCCTCAACTACATGAACAGCCGGTACGGCAGCCCCTGCGGTGCCTGGTCGTTCTGGCAGGCCAACCACTGGTACTAGGCCGTACATCCACAAATCGCCGACGAGCCCCCGACCCCTTGAGGGATCGGGGGCTCGTTGCGCGTACGGTGGTGCGGACGGACAGTCCGGGGGGCGGGGGACAGGGGAAGCGATGTCGGAGAAGCGCCAATGGGGCTCCGGGCTGGCGGCGGAGCTCGCCAAGCTCGCCGGGAGGCTGGAGGAACAGCGCCGGGCCGCGGCCGAGGGCGCCCGCGAGGAGGCCCGCCGTCAGGAGGAGCAGGCCACGCGCCGGTACCCGCCGCGCGCCTCCGGCCCCGGCGACCCGGTCGCCCGGGTGCCGTGGAGCATGCGGGTCGCGGCCGAACTCGGCTGGCGGCTGCTGGTGCTGGCCGGCACCGTCTGGGTGCTGATGCGGGTGATCGGCACCATACAGCTGGTCGTCCTCTCCTTCGTCGCCGCGCTGCTGATCACCGCGCTGCTGCAGCCCTTCGTGGGCCGGCTGAAGCGGTTGGGGGTGCCGCGCGGGTTCGCCACGGCCATCGTCTTCATCGGCGGCTTCGTGATGATGGGCCTGGTCGGCTGGTTCGTGGTCTGGCAGGTCATGGAGAACGTCGACAACCTCTCCAACAGCCTCCAGGACGGCATCACCGAACTGAAGCGCTGGCTGCTCAACAGCCCGTTCCACGTGACCGAGGACCAGATCAACCAGATCGCCAAGAACCTCCAGGAGGCGATCGGCACCAACTCCAAGGCGCTGACCGACGCCGGGCTGCAGGGCGTCACCGTCGTCGTGGAGATGCTCACCGGCATCCTCCTGGCGATGTTCAGCACGCTCTTCCTGCTCTACGACGGCCGGAACATCTGGAACTGGTTCCTCAAGCTCTTCCCCGTGGACGCCCGCGACGGACTCGGCGGCGCGGGGCCGCGCGCCTGGCGCACGCTCACCCTCTACGTGCGCGGCACGGTGATAGTGGCCCTGATCGACGCCATCTTCATCGGCATCGGCATCTTCTTCCTCGGGGTGCCGATGGCGGTGCCGCTGGCCGTCATCATCTTCCTCGCCGCGTTCGTCCCGCTGGTCGGCGCGGTCGCCTCGGGCGTCATCGCGATGGTGGTGGCGCTGGTGACGGAAGGTCCGTTCACGGCGCTGATGGTGCTGGTGGTGGTGCTGCTGGTGCAGCAGATCGAGGGCCACATCCTGCAGCCGTTCATCCTGGGCCGGGCGGTGCGGGTGCACCCGCTCGGCGTGATCCTGTCGGTGGCGGCCGGTTCGCTCATCGCGGGGATCGGCGGGGCGGTCGTGGCCGTACCGCTGGTCGCGGTGACCAACACCGTGGTCGGCTACCTGCGGGCCCACTCCCGGGAGGCGGCGATGGCCGACGAGCCCGCACCGCACGGCGCGACGGCCGCCGAGGTGGCGCCGGTCGGCGCGCGGGGACTCCCCGACGCCACGCCGGGGGAGACCGTCTGACGGTGTGACCGCCCGGTGCCGCGGCCGGCCCGACACCGGACGGCCGAAGGGCCCGGCCCCCCGAAGGGTGGCCGGGCCCGCAGGAGCACACGTCACGCGCCGGCGAGGACCGCCTCGGCGTCCAGGGTCGCCGCGACCGCCTGCACGACGGCGGCGATCTTGAATGCCTCCTGGACCGTCTCGCGCTCGACGCCCGCCTTGCGCAGCACCTGCTCGTGCGAGTCGAGGCACATCCCGCAGCCGTTGATCGCCGAGACCGCCAGCGACCAGAGCTCGAAGTCGGTCTTGTCGACGCCCGGGTTGCCGATGACGTTCATCCGCAGACCGGCCCGCAGGTTGCCGTACTCCGGGTCCGACAGCAGGTGCCGGGTCCGGTAGTAGACGTTGTTCATCGCCATGATGGCGGCGGCGGCCTTGGCGGCCTGGTACGCCTCCGGCGAGAGGTTCTCGCGGGCCTCGGGCTCCAGCGCGCGCAGCACCAGGGCCGAGCGCGAGGCGATGGCGGTGGCCAGCACCGTGCCCCACAGCTGCTGCTGGGGGAGCTCGGAGTTGCCGATCACGGAGCCCAGGTTGAGCTTGAGGTCCTTGGCGTAGTCCGGCAGCGCGGACTTCAGCTCATCGAGCGCCACGGTCACTCACCGGCCAGCAGCTTGACGACGTCGAGGGTCTCGTCGCCCTTCTTCCAGTTGCACGGGCACAGCTCGTCCGTCTGCAGCGCGTCGAGGACCCGCAGGACCTCCTTGGGGTTACGGCCCACGGAACCGGCGGTCACCATGACGAACTGGATCTCGTTGTTCGGGTCGACGATGAAGGTGGCGCGCTGGGCGACGCCGTCCTCGCCGAGGATCCCGAGGTCGGTGCACAGCTCGCGCTTGATGTCCGACAGCATCGGGAAGGGCAGGTCGCGCAGGTCGTCGTGGTCCTTGCGCCAGGCGTGGTGCACGAACTCGGAGTCGACGGAGAAACCGAGGATCTGCGCGTCACGGTCGGCGAACTCGTCGTTCAGCTTGCCGAACGCCGCGATCTCCGTCGGGCAGACGAAGGTGAAGTCCTTCGGCCACGCGAAGTAGACCTTCCACTTGCCCTCGTACGACTTGTGGTCGATCTGGGCGAAGGCCTTCTCGGGGTCGAGGTCCACACAGGCGGTCAGTTCGAACGTGGGGAACTTGTCACCGACGGTGAGCACACGCACTCCTAGGGAGGGTCGGGACCCGGGGCGCGGGGTGGCCGCAGGGTCCCTCGATGGGTCCCGCTCACCCTGCCATGAGGCCATTGATCAGTGAAATCGCCCCGGCAGGGCGCATTGATCGGAACCCCTTATCGACGCGTGAGGCTCCGGCGAGCCGCTGCGCAGAGTGACCGGCGCCACAGGGTGCGGACCGCCGCCCCGGCCCGGCGGCCATTGATCGCGTACGCAACTAGACTGGAGGCCGTTGATCGGAGGCGGTTATCAGTAGTCAGCGCGGCAGCCAGCGCCAGCCGAGCCTGTCCCAGTTGCGGGCCTTCGCGGCCGTCGCCGAGCACCTGCACTTCAGGGACGCGGCCGCGGCGATCGGCACGAGCCAGCCGGCGCTGTCCGGGGCGGTCGCCGCGCTGGAGGAGGCGCTCGGGGTGGTGCTCGTGGAGCGCACGACCCGCAGGGTGCTGCTGACCTCGGCGGGGGAGCGCGTCGCGGTCCGGGCGCGGGTGGTGCTGGGGGCGGTCGGCGACCTGCTCGACGAGGCGGAGGCGGCGCGCGCGCCCTTCACGGGGGTGCTGCGGCTCGGGGTGATCCCGACGGTGGCGCCCTACCTGCTGCCGACCGTGCTGCGGCTGGCGCACGACACGTACCCGGAGCTCGACCTGCAGGTGCACGAGGAGCAGACGTCCTCGCTGCTGGACGGCCTCACGGCGGGCCGGCTGGACCTGCTGCTGCTCGCCGTACCGCTCGGTGTCCCCGCCGTCGCCGAACTGCCGCTCTTCGACGAGGACTTCGTCCTGGTCACCCCGCGCGACCACTGGCTGGCCGGACGGACGGACATCCCCCGCGAGGCCCTGCGGCAGCTGGACCTGCTGCTGCTGGAGGAGGGGCACTGCCTGCGCGACCAGGCACTGGACGTCTGCCGGGAGGCGGGCCGCACCGAGGGGGCGACCGCCACCACGACCGCGGCGGGGCTGTCCACGCTGGTGCAGCTGGTGGCCGGCGGGCTCGGGGTGACGCTGCTGCCGAGGACGGCGGTCCCGGTGGAGACCGGACGCAGCGCGGACCTCGCCACGGGGTACTTCGCCGACCCGGCGCCGTCACGGCGCATCGCCCTGGCGATGCGCGCGGGCACCGCGCGCGCGGAGGAGTTCGAGGCCTTCGCCTCCGCGCTGCGCGGTGCCCTGGCGCCGCTGCCGGTACGGTTCGCCCGCTGACGGCCGCGGGCCGTCGGCGTCACTCCGTCCGCAGACCGTCCGGACGCATCATCCGCCACAGCGGCGGCAGGCTCAGCGCCGTGACCAGGATGACCACTCCAGCGCCGGCGCCGGTCATGGCGCCCACGCTGGCCCAGTCGACACGGGGGCCCAGCCCCACCATCTTCCGCAGGGCCGCGGCGAGTCCCGCACCGCCGACGACGGCGAGGGCGAGCCCCAGCGCGACCGGCAGCGCGGTCTGCCAGAGCACGGACAGACCGAGCACGGAACGCCTGGTGCCGAACGCGACCAGCACGGCCAGCAGCCGCCTGCGCTCGCGCAACTGCTCCAGCATGGAGACCAGCAGGCTCGCGCCGATCAGGGCCAGGGTGGCGGTGGCGCCGATGAACAGACCGCGCCGGATGGTCGCGAACTTGCGGTCCTCGCTGGTCGCGCGCAACTGGTAGACCGTGAGCGCGGGATCGATGCGCGCGGCGGTGTTGCGGGCGTGCTCGACGGCGTCCGGCGAGCCCGGGGCGGTCCTCAGCATGAGCCGGACGACGGGCGAGCGCAGGGTCGCCACGTCCAGGGCGGCGGGGGTGACCAGCACGCCCCACTGCCGGCTTCCGTCCGGCGCCACACGGGACTTCGCCGGGCGGGCGTCGGCCGGGATCCGCCACGGCTGCGGGGTGCCGGTGTACTTGTCCGTGGCCGGCGTGTTCAGATCGAGCGTGCCGCCGGGCTTGGCGAAGCTCATGTCGCCGTAGCCGTCGGGGTCGGAGACCAGGAACACGTCTCCGTCGGCGCAGTCGGCCCCGACCTCGGCGAGTTCGCGCAGCGTCGCGCAGTCGCCCACGACCAGGGTCGCGTACCGGACGTCCTCGGACTTCAGCGCCCGGGCGTTCCCCTGGACGGCGTCGCCCTGGACGACGCCGAGCACCGCGCGGATGCCCGGGGTGTCGGCGAAGGCCTTCTCCACGCGCTGCGCCTCCGCCCCGCTGCCGACGCTCGGCGAGACGCTGAGCTGGGCGCGGTCCGGGTCCTCGCCGGTCTCCTTGACGAAGTCGTTCTGCACCCCGATGAAGAGGGACTGGAGGGCGATCGCCCCCGCCACGGCGACGGTGACGCCGCTGACCATGCGGGCGGCGGCGCTGCTGTTGAGCTGGATGCGGCGGGTGGCCAGCTGCCAGGGCAGCGAGCCGCCGCGGAAGCGGCCGACGACCGACTCGACAAGCCAGGGCAGCACGGCGGTGAGACCGACCAGCAGCAGCACCGTGCCGGCCGTCACCTGGTAGGGGTTGATCTCGCTGTCCTGGGAGACGCTCCCGAACAGCGGGGCCAGCAGTGCGAGGCCGGCCAGCGGGATCAGCAGCCGCCACCACAGACGCCGCTTCTGCGGGGTGGCGTTGCGCACCACTCCGAGCGGTTCGATGGCGATGCCGCGCATCGCCAGCAAGGTGACCGCGACCGCCGCCCCCGGAACCGCCAGCATCACCAGGGCGGTCAGCCCGGGACCGGGCGTGATGTCGGACGGGAAGAGGCTGATGTCGTACAACGTCACGTCGGGCGAGAACTGCCGGACCCACAGGAAGATCCCGGTGCCCACGACGAGTCCGAGCAGGGAGCCGAACAGCGCCTCGCCGGCCGCGATCCGCCGGGTCATCCTGCTGTCCGCGCCGACCAGCCGCAGTGCGGCCAGCCGCCGGTCCCGGCGTTCGCCGCCGAAGCGGACGGCGGTGCCGATGAAGACGGCCACCGGCATCAGCAGGACGACGACGATGATGACGACCAGCAGGCTCAGCACCCCGCCCAGCGGCTCGGGCTTCGCCTCGCCGCGCCCGAAGTGCGTGATGCGGGTGGCGTTTCCGGTGGACCCGTCCTGGCTCCGCGCGACCAGCTCGTCGCTGCCCGCGTAGTAGGTCAGCTCGGCGGGCCCGAGCAGGCCCTGGTCGCCGATGACGCCGGAGACGCGGTAGTCCAGCCGTTCCCGCAGCAGCTTGCTGCCGGGCTGGTCGAGCAGCTTCTTCAGCGCGGGGGAGACCACCATCTCGCCGGGCGCGGGCATCGTCTTGACGCCCGGCGGCAGCACCGGCCGGTCGCCGTCGGCCTTGAGTAGCAGACCCCGGATGGCGTCGTCGTGGAAGCTGGTGTCGGCCGACTCGTACAGCACCGTGGCGGCGGTCCGCGGGGGCGGGTCCTTGAACCAGGAGTAGTCCCGGTCGTAGCCGCGGTCGTTGCGGGCGCTCAGCATGGCGGGCACGGCGGCCGCCACCAGCAGCAGCGCCACGCCGAGGCCGACGCCGACCGCGGTGAGCAGGGTGCGGGTCCAGCCCTCGCGGCCGCCGGTCGCCGCGAAGCGGACGCCCAGGCCCAGGTCGCGGACCCAGCCGGAGAGGGTGCCGCCGTTCGGGGACGGGTGGTCGGTGCTCATGCCACCCTCTCCATGTCGCGGGACTTGCCGTCGCGGACGACGACCTCGCGGTCGGAGTAGGCGGCCACCCGCGCCTCGTGCGTGACGAGGACGACGGCGGCGTCGGTGTCACGGGCGGCGTCGGTCAGCATGCGCATCACCCGCTCGCCGTTGAGCGAGTCCAGGGCGCCGGTCGGCTCGTCGGCGAAGACCACCCGCGGACCGGTGACCAGAGCCCTGGCCACGGCCACCCGCTGGCCCTGGCCGCCGGAGATCTCGCCGGGACGCTTGCCCGCCAGGTCGTCGACCTCCAGCCGGGCCAGCCACTCGCCGGCGCGCGCCTCGGCCTCCTTGCGCCGGGTGCCGTTCAGCCGCAGGGGCAGCGCCACGTTCTCCACGCAGGTCAGCTCCGGGACGAGCTGGCCGAACTGGAAGACGAAGCCGAACTCCCCGCGGCGCAGCGCGCTGCGCTCGGCGTCGCTCATCGCGGTCAGGTCCCGTCCCCGGTACAGCACCTGGCCGGAGTCCGGCCGGACGATGCCGGCCAGGCAATGCAGCAACGTCGACTTGCCGGAACCGGACGGCCCCATGACGGCGACCACCTCCCCGGCACGTATCGCGAACTCCGCGCCGTCCAGGGCCGGGGTCGTGCCGTACGCCTTGTGCAGGTCGACGGCCTCCATCAGGTTCTCCGTGGTGCTCACTCGGCTACCTCCGCCGCGAGTAGGTCCAGGCGGGCGGCGGTGAGCTCCAGCCACCGCAGGTCCGCCTCCAGGTGGAACAGGGCGTGGTCGCAGATGAGCTGGTCCGCGAAGTCGCCGTGCCGCTTGCGTTCGGTCAGTTCCCGCATCAGCCGCAGATGCTCGGACCTCTGTGTGTCGAGGAGGCCGGCGGCGCTGCGTCCGGTGAGCAGCGCGAGGACGACCTTGGTGTAGAGGGTGTTCTGCAGGTAGGGCTCGGGCTTCTCCGGCTGCCCGAGCCACTTCTCGACGTCGGTGATCCCGGCCTCGGTGATCGCGTAGCGCTTGCGTTCCGGGCCGCCGCCGGGCTCGATGCCGTCGACCTCGACCAGTCCGTTCTTCAGCAGCCGCGCCATCGTCGAGTAGACCTGGCCGTAGTGCAGCGGGCGGTCGTGGCCGAACTTGTCGTCGAATGCCCGCTTCAGGTCGTATCCGTGGCGTGGGCCGGACTCCAGGAGTCCGAGCAGGGTGTGGCCGATGCTCATGACCGAGGACTCTACACGACGCGTATACCTGCGGTGTATAGACTTTGTGCATAGCGGCGAGCCGGTGACCTAACCCTCCCTGAACAGGCCCTTTCCCGGTTCGTACCCGAGATGGGCCTGATAGGCGGTGGGCTCGCAGTGCGGGCCGTTCGGCTGCCACTTCTTGAGCGTGACGTCGATGTGCTCGTCCACCGCGGGCTCGGTCGCGGTCCCCGGGGCATTCTGCGGGGTGCCGGTGAAGCGCACCGCGACCCGCTCCGGCCCGGTCGCTCCGGGCAGGTCCAGGGCGAGCAGCATCTCCTGCCCGTCGCCCGTTCCGCTGCGCGAGCACACCGCGCCGGCGCACAGCCGGTAGGTCGTGCCGGGCTCCGTGTCGAACACGAGCCGCACCCCCGACTCCGCTCCGATGTCGGTGCAGTCGGGGCCGTCCGCCCCCAGGACCCCGCAGCCCACCGCCGTCACCAGGGGTATGACGGCCCCCGCCCTCGCCCACCGTCCCGTCCTCATGCCGATGGGATGCGCGTGGAGCCCGTCCGGTTCCGTTCCGGCCGGACGCGATGCAGCCCCGGGGCACGGACGGACATCACGTGCACCGGGGCTGCGGCCGTGGGGAGGTCCGGCTCACAGGCCGTTGACGTTGGCGGCGATGCGGTCGCCGACCTCCTTGTCGATGTTGCGCCAGTACTCGACCGCGCGGGCCAGGACGGGGGCGCTGACCCCGTTCTTCAGGTGGCCCGACACGTTGGAGACCAGCCGGTCGCGGGCGGCGTCGTCCAGGACCTGGCGGATCATCGTCCCGGCCTGGCCGAAGTCGTCGTCCTCGCGGTGCAGCTTGTACGGCTCGTGCACCATGTTGCCCGCCACCTCCCAGCCGGCCGGGTCGCCGAAGCGCCGGATGTCGGCCTCGGGCCCGCCGACGGAGTTCGGCGCGTACGGCGCGGCGGTGCGCGACGGCTCGTAGCGCATCGGCCCGTCCTTGGCGTACGAGCGCACCTCGGTGTGGGCCCGGTTCGGCGGCAACTGGGCGTAGTTGGGGCCGATCCGGTAGCGGTGGGTGTCGGCGTACGAGAAGAGCCGGCCGAGGAGCATCTTGTCCGGCGAGGGGCCGATGCCGGGCACCATGTTGCTGGGCTCGAAGGCGGCCTGCTCGATGTGGATGAAGTAGTCCTCGGGGTTCTTGTCCAGGGTCATCCGGCCGACCTCGACCAGCGGGTAGTCGCCGTGCGGCCACACCTTGGTGAGGTCGAAGGGGTTGAACCGGTAGTCCGCCGCGTCGTCGAACGGCATGATCTGCATGTACAGCGTCCACGAGGGGTGCTCGCCGCGTTCGATGGCCTGGTACAGGTCACGGCGGTGCAGATCGCCGTCGGCGCCCGCGTAGTGGTCGGCCTCCTCCTGGGTGAGGAAGTCGATCCCCTGGTCGGTCTTGAAGTGGTACTTGACCCAGAACCGCTCGCCGCCGCCGTTGACCCACATGTAGGTGTGGGAGCTGTAGCCGTTCATGTGGCGGTACGACTTGGGCACGCCGCGGTCGCCCATCAGCCAGGTGACCATGTGCGCCGACTCCGGGGACAGCGTCCAGAAGTCCCACTGCATGTTGTTGTCGCGCAGTGAGCTGTCACGGCGGCGCTTCTGGCTGCGGATGAAGTCCTGGAACTTCATCGGGTCGCGCACGAAGAAGACCGGCGTGTTGTTGCCGACCATGTCGTAGTTGCCGTACTCGGTGTAGAACTTCAGGGCGAAACCGCGTGGGTCGCGCCAGGTGTCGGGGCTGCCCAGCTCGCCGGCGACCGTCGAGAAGCGGGCCAGCATCTCCGTGCGGCGTCCCGGCTGGAAGAGGTCGGCCTTGGTGAACTGGCTGACGTCGTTCGTCACCTCGAAGACGCCGTACGCGCCCGAGCCCTTGGCGTGCACCACACGCTCCGGTACCCGTTCGCGGTTGAACTGCGCCATCTTCTCGATCAGGTAGTGGTCCTGGAGGAGGATGGGGCCGTCCGAGCCCACCGTGAGCGAGTGCGCGTCGCTCTCCACCGGGATCCCGGCGTTGTTGGTGGTGTAGGGGGTGCTCATGTGAGTGTGTCCTCCCGTCGATCTTCGGAAGAGTCCGTCGGGGGCTCCTGGTCGCTAACGACCACACAAACACTGAATCACCGGCTCGGCACGCCGGGCAATGACTTCACGTCACGGATCTGGACAATGTCCAGAAATAAAACGTGTACCGATACGGAGCGTCTACCGGTCGGCACCGCCCGGAATGCCCATTTCGAACCAGACCACCTTCCCGGCGCTCAGCCGGGTCGCTCCCCAGCGCTGCGCCATCCGGTTGACGAGGTACAGCCCGCGCCCGCCCTCGTCCTGCGGCTGAGCGTGGCGCATCCGCGGCAGTGTCGGGGCGTCGTCGCCCACCTCGCAGCGCAGCACGTCGGTACGGAGCAGCCGCAGCGTGATCGGCCGCTCCGCGTACCGCACCGCATTGGTGACCACCTCGCTGACCAGCAGCTCGGTCGCCTCGGCCAGCGGCTCCAGGTTCCAGCGGCTGAGCGCCTGGCGCACCAGCCGCCGGGCCCGGCCGGCCGTCTGCGGCCGCGGCTCCAGGAACCAGTAGGCGACGTCGCGCGGCGCGATGCCGTCGAAGCGGGCGGCCAGCAGCGCGATGTCGTCGTCCCGGTCGCCCGGGCCGACGATCTCCAGGACCTCGTCGCACAGCGGCTCCAGCGGCGGCGGGCACAGCACCGCCGACGCCGTGTGCAGCCGCTCGCGCAGCATCTCGATGCCGCCCCACACGTCACGGGTGCGGGACTCCACCAGGCCGTCGGTGTACAGCAGCAGCGTCGCCCCGGCCGGGGCGGGCAGCTCGACCGCCTCGAAGGGCACGCCGCCCACGCCGATCGGCGCGCCCGGCGGCACGCGCAGCACCTCGGCCAGGCCGCTGGCGTGCAGCAGCACCGGCGGCGGGTGGCCGGCGTTGGCGATGGTCACCCGGTGCGCTATCGGGTCGTAGACCGCGTAGATGCAGGTGGCCATGCGGTCCTGGCCGAGCCGCTGGGCCTGCTCGTCCAGGTGGTAGAGCACCTCCTGCGGCGACAGGTCCAGGCCCGCCAGGGTCTGCACGGTCGTCCGCAGCTGGCCCATGATCGCCGCCGAGGTCATGGAGTGGCCCATGACGTCGCCGACCACCAGCGCCACCCGGCTGCCGGGCAGCGGGATCGCGTCGTACCAGTCGCCGCCGACCCGGGCCGACTCCGCGGCCGGCAGGTAGCGGCTGGCCAGCCGGACCCCGGTGGGCTCCGGCAGGGAGTCCGGCAGCATCTCGCGCTGCAGGGAGTCGGCGATGGACGCCTCGCGGTCGTAGAGCACCGCCTTGTCCACGCCGAGCGCCGTGTGGGTGGCCAGCTGGGCCGCGATCAGCAGGTCGTCCGGGTCGAACGGGGCCCGCTCGGGACGGCGCAGCAGCACGGTCGCGCCGATCACCCGGCGGCGGCCGCGCAGCGGTGCCAGGATGGCCCGGCGTCCGGTCGGCAGGTCTAACGTCTCGCCGAACTCCGCCTGCCGGCAACCGCCGACCAGCTCCTGGAGGGCCGCCGTGGCCTGCTCGCTGTCGGAGAACACCGGGCGCACCCCGCGCAGCACCTCGGCCAGCGCGCCGTCCATGGGGACGGTCACGACCTCGGCCGCAGCGCCGTACGCGCCCTCCGTGGAGGGCACGACCGGCATGAGCAGGCCCTCCACCGGCTCCGGGGCGTTCTCGTCCGGCACGCGGTCGGTGCGCCGCAGCCGCAGGACCAGCGGGCCGGAGGGGCGCTCGTCGCCCACCGGCAGCGGGTCGCGCAGGTAGACCAGGATCGCGTCGGCGAAGGCGGGCACCGCCGAGCGGCACAGGCCCAGCACGATCTCGTCCAGGTCCAGGCCGCGGGCGATGCGGCGGGTGGCCGCGCCCACGTAGCGCAGCCGCTCGGTCTCCGCCTGCCCCGCCCGGCCGCGGTTCTGCGGGCCGATCTTCTTCAGCGGCTGGCCGCCGGTGGAGTCCTCGTCGACGGGGTGCCCGCCCGCGTGGCCTCCGCGGCCGCCCTGCCGGCCCGCCGTCCGGGACGTGGGCAGCGTCGTGTCGGGGGTCCGCTGCCGGGTGCGCGGCTCGCCGCCCTCCGGCTGCGTCGGACCGGGGACACCCGGGACACCCGGGGTCCCGCCGCCCGCCGTGGCCCGGCGGCCGGGCTCCACGGGAGCGGCCATGGCGGTGGCGGCCCGCCGGTCCCGGCCCGCGGAGCCGTCGAAGGAGGGGCCGGTGGCCGGGGCGCCGCCGGGGGCGTCGGCGGAGCGCAGCCGTACGGTCTGCCGTCCGCGGCCGCCGTCCGCGGGGGCGGCGGCCATGTGCTGGACGGTGGCGACCCCCTCGCCGGCGACCACCCGGGCGGCCTGACGGTCCCGCACCTCGGAGGACTGCCGCGCGGTGCGTCCGCCGCGCGCACGCCGGCCGCCGCGGCCGGGCTTGGCGGGGGCGGGGGCCGACACGAGCGGATCGGAGGGGGTCTGACGTTCCGCCGGCGGCATGGCCGTGCCGCCGGGATCGCCGGCCCCGCCGGCGGCCGCGCCGCGCTTGGCGCCGCCGCTCCGGCGGCCCCGGCGCGGGCGGTCGCCCGCCGCGGACGGGTCCGGGGACCGCCCGGGGGCCGGCGCCCCGGCCGTGGACGCGCCCGACCCGCCGCCCGGCGCGGGGTCCGCGGGCAGCAGGAAGCCGGCCCGTGGATCCGGTACCGGTTCGGTGTCACCCGGACGTGCCGGGCCGGCCGTCGTCCCCTGGACAGCGGCCTGCTCAGAAATGCGCTCCGTGCTCACGCTGGTCGTTCCATCCGGTCGGGTGCGTCACGTGCCGGGCACGTGGCGGGGCGGCCGCGTCAGGCGGGTCGTCGGCAGTGCAGGAAGAGCTGCTCCTCCGGCGGCACTTCGGTCGTGTGCGGCGCGTACGCGTACGAATCCTCCTTAAGGACCGTGAATCCCGCGTCGGCCACCACCTGGCGCAATTCATCCCGTAGATAACCCGATACCCGGATGGTGTTACCAAGGAACGGAATCGCGAAGTCATCCACGTCGGCTTCCACCATCGAAAGGGTGAACATTCCGCCCGGGAAGAGGAGGTCGTGGACGCTGCGCAGGGCCAGCGGGATCTCCGCCCGAGGCAGCATCAGCAGCGAGAAGAAGGCCACGGCGGCGTCGAAGCGGCCCGGGTCCCCCGGGCCGTCGGGTCCGTGGCGGCCACCGGTCCGCAGGTCGGCGATGTCGGCCTGGAGGAAGGTCGCCCGGGGCACGTGCCGGCGGGCGAGCGAGAGCATCCCCGCGGAGAGGTCCACACCCGTCACCTCGTGCCCGGCCTCGACCAGCTGACGGCAGGTCGGCAGTCCCGTGCCGCAGCCGAGGTCCAGGACGCGGGAGCCCGCCGGGAGCTGCGCCAGGAGCCACTCGCCCGCGGCGACCTGGCCCTCCTTGTACGGGAAGGCCTCGTCGTAGCGGTCACCTATGGCGTCGAACCCCTCGGCCTGGCCGGTGCGGTCCAGCTGTATGTCCTCGTAGCCGCCGACTCCCACAGCCCGGGCCTCCCGTATGACCTTGGTGACATAGCGTCAAACTCTAGTGTGAGCCTGTGTTTTGTGCAGCACTATGGGCCACGATCTTACGATTGGGGCAGGGGTACCCGGCAAGCCGCTCACGCCGTCACCTTGCCGGACGATCCCAGTCAACCGGAAGGGCCGGTACCGGCCACGCCGGATCCGGACGCCAGTGCTCCCAGCCGTCCCGGAAGGGGTGCCCCCAGGCGCCGATCACCTCGACCGCCCGGCGGCCGGCCTCCCGTACCCGCTCCGCCGTGACCGCCGTCATCAGGCCGGCGGCCTGGGCCTGCGCGAACTCGTCCTCGTCCCGCCACTGCCAGCCCCGGTCCGGGGTGACGTGGATGTCCAGGAAGTGGTCCTCCGAGTCGACCCCGCCCGGCCAGCGGCGCCGCGGCTCCTCCAGGTTCACGTACCAGTTCTTGAAGCGCCAGCCCTGTTCCCAGAACAGCCACACCGACCAGGGCTCGTCCGGGCGCGCCAGCTTCAGCACGCCCGCGCCCCACCAGCGGTCGACGCACGTCGTGCGCGGCTTGAGGTAGCGGGTCTCCAGCGGCTCGTGGTGGATCGGCGAGCCGTCCGCCAGGACCGGCTTGACGCACTCGGTGCCCGGCGCCATCCACACCGCCAGCAGCTCCGGGTCGTCGCGCACCACGGTCACCGGACGGCAGATGTGCACCGCGTCGCTGCCGTTGCCGCGGTAGCGCCACAGCACCTGCTCGCCGGGGGCCCAGTGGCCCGCGCCGCCGTCCTGGCCCGCTCCACGGGGAAGAAGGATGTCCGCTGTCATGAACGGATCTTACGGACCCCGTGTTACGGGGGCGTCACCCTTGAGCCGGGCGTTCGTCACGCCGGGCACCGGGGACGGCCGGGACGACGGCGCGGCGCGCCGTCAGGGCCGGGTCATCCGCAGCACGTCCAGCGCCTCGTCCAGCTGCTCCAGGGTGAGCAGCCCGCGCTCGACGTAGCCGGACTCCAGGACCACCTCGCGGATGGTCTTCCGCTCGGCCAGCGACCGCTTGGCGACCTTGGCCGCCTCCTCGTAGCCGATGTACTTGTTGAGCGGGGTCACGACCGACGGCGAGGACTCCGCGTACTCACGGGCGCGCTCCACGTTCGCCGTGATCCCGTCCACCGTGCGGTCGGCCAGCAGCCGGGAGACGTTGGCGAGCAGCCGCACCGACTCCAGGACGTTCCTGGCGATCACCGGGAGCATCACGTTCAGCTCGAAGTTGCCCGCGGCGCCGGCCGTGGTGATCGTCACGTCGTTGCCGATGACCTGCGCGGCCACCATCAGCACCGCCTCGGGGATCACCGGGTTCACCTTGCCCGGCATGATCGACGAACCGGGCTGCAGGTCCGGCAGGGCGATCTCGGCGAGACCGGTGCGGGGGCCGGAGCCCATCCAGCGCAGGTCGTTCGCGATCTTGGTCAGGCCCACGGCGATCGTGCGCAGCTGCCCGGAGGTCTCCACGACGCCGTCGCGGGCGCCCTGCGCCTCGAAGTGGTCCCGCGCCTCGGTCAGCGGCAGCCCGGTCGTCCGCGCCACCTCGGCGATCACCGCCGCCGAGAAGCCGGGCGGGGTGTTGATCCCCGTGCCGACCGCGGTGCCGCCCAGCGGCAGCTCCGCCAGCCGGGGCAGCGAGGCCCGCAGCCGCTCCACCCCGTACCGGACCTGCGCCGCGTAGCCGCCGAACTCCTGGCCCAGGGTCACCGGCGTGGCGTCCATCAGATGCGTACGGCCGGACTTCACGACGTCCGCGAACTCCGCGGCCTTGCGCTCCAGCGACGCCGCCAGGTGCTCCAGCGCCGGGACCAGGTCGCCGGTCACCGCGGCGGTCGCGGCGATGTGCAGGGAGGAGGGGAAGACGTCGTTGGAGGACTGGCTGGCGTTGACGTGGTCGTTGGGGTGCACGTCGCGGCCGAGCCGCTCGCTCGCCAGGGTCGCGATGACCTCGTTGGCGTTCATGTTGGACGAGGTGCCGGAACCGGTCTGGAAGACGTCGATCGGGAAGTGCCCGTCCCAGCGCCCCCCGGCCACCTCCGCGGCGGCCTCCTGGATCGCCTCCGACACGTCCTTGTCCAGGACGCCCAGCTCCGCGTTGACCTTGGCCGCGGCCGCCTTGATCCGGGCGAGCGCCTCGATGTGGGACCGCTCCAGCCCGCGTCCGCTGACGGGGAAGTTCTCCACCGCGCGCTGGGTCTGCGCGCGCCACTTGGCGTGGGCCGGGACGCGCACCTCGCCCATCGAGTCGTGCTCGACGCGGTACTCGCGCTCGTCCCCTGCGTCCTGCTCGGGCATGGCCGGAATTCCTTCCATCGCGGACATCGTCGGGCGTACCGGGTACTTCCCAGTAGAACCCCGACCCCTCGGTAGGACAGCGGCGCGGGACGTTTCATTCCCCCCGTCGGCCGCCCGGAAGGCGGCCCGCACGGACCGGGGAACAAGGCGGCCCGGCACCGCGCACGCGGTGCCGGGCCGCCTCGGACCGGTCACGACCCCGGGCGCACCGGGATGCTGGTGAACGTCGGCGCGGGTGCCGGATCGGTGAAGAAGTCGTTGCCCTTGTCGTCGACGACGATGAAGGCCGGGAAGTCCTCGACCTCGATCTTCCAGACCGCCTCCATGCCGAGCTCGGCGTACTCGACGACCTCGACCTTCTTGATGCAGTCCTGGGCCAGGCGCGCCGCCGGGCCGCCGATCGAGCCCAGGTAGAAGCCGCCGTGCGCGGCGCAGGCGTCGGTGACCTGCTTCGAGCGGTTGCCCTTGGCGAGCATGACCTTGGAGCCGCCCGCCGCCTGGAACTGCTCGACGTAGGAGTCCATGCGGCCGGCCGTGGTCGGGCCGAAGGAGCCGGAGGCGTAGCCCTGCGGGGTCTTGGCCGGACCCGCGTAGTAGACCGGGTGGTCGCGCAGGTACTGCGGCATCTCCTCGCCCGCGTCCAGCCGCTCCTTGATCTTGGCGTGCGCGATGTCGCGGGCGACGACCAGCGGGCCGGTCAGCGACAGCCGGGTCTTGACCGGGTACTTGGACAGCTCCGCCAGCACCTCGTCCATCGGCCGGTTGAGGTCGACGCGCACGACGTCCTCGTCCGACAGGTGCTCGTCGGTGGTCTCCGGCAGGTACTTCGCCGGGTCGGTCTCCAGCTGCTCCAGGAAGACGCCCTCGGCGGTGATCTTCGCGACGGCCTGGCGGTCGGCGGAGCAGGACACGGCGATGGCGACCGGCAGGGAGGCGCCGTGCCGGGGCAGCCGCACCACGCGCACGTCGTGGCAGAAGTACTTGCCGCCGAACTGCGCGCCGATGCCGATCTTCTGGGTGAGCTCGAAGACCTTCTCCTCCAGCTCCTTGTCCCGGAAACCGTGGCCGGTCGGCGAACCCTCGGCCGGCAGCTCGTCCAGGTAGTGCGCGGAGGCGTACTTCGCGGTCTTCAGCGCGAACTCCGCGGAGGTGCCGCCGACCACGATCGCCAGGTGGTACGGCGGGCACGCGGCCGTGCCGAGCGAACGGATCTTCTCCTCCAGGAACTTCATCATGGAGGCCTCGTTCAGGACCGCCTTGGTCTCCTGGTAGAGGAAGGACTTGTTGGCCGAGCCGCCGCCCTTGGCCATGAAGAGGAACTTGTACGCGCCGCCGTCGGTCGCGTACAGCTCGATCTGCGCGGGCAGGTTCGAGCCGGTGTTCTTCTCCTCCCACATGGTCAGCGGGGCCATCTGGGAGTAGCGCAGGTTGAGCTTGGTGTAGGCGTCGAAGATGCCGTGCGAGAGGGCCGCCTCGTCGCCGCCCTGCGTGAGCACGTTCTGGCCGCGCTTGCCCATCACGATCGCGGTGCCCGTGTCCTGGCACATCGGCAGGACGCCGGCCGCGGCGATGTTGGCGTTCTTCAGCAGGTCCAGGGCGACGAAGCGGTCGTTGGGGGAGGCCTCGGGGTCGTCGAGGATCCGGCGCAGCTGGGCGAGGTGCGCCGGACGCAGGTAGTGGGAGATGTCGTGCATCGCCTCGGCGGCGAGCTTGCGCAGCGCCTCCGGCTCCACCTTGAGGAAGGTCCGGCCGTCGGCCTCGAAGGTGCTGACGCCCTCGGAGGTGACCAGACGGTACGGAGTGGTGTCCTCACCGAGGGGGAGCAAGTCGGTATAGGCAAACTCGGGCATAAGGGACATCCTCACTGGCGCTGCGTCATAGAAGCCCAACAAGCGTAGAACGTGCGCGGGGTACCGGATGTGTGAGGTGACCCTCACCGGCCCTAGTCGCGATCTATCGCGTTTGTGTACGGTAGTCGGGTGGATGAGTCGTCGCTCCAGAAGCGTGAACAGCACCCCGTGCGCCCCGTCGCCGAAGCCGATATCCGTGCGTCCGACGCGGACCGCGACCGGGTGGCCGACATCCTTCGCGATGCCCTCGCGGAGGGCCGTCTGACCACCGAGGAGCACTCCGAGCGGCTCGACGGGGTCTACGCGGCCAAGACCGTCGGCGAACTGGAGCCCTACGTCCGCGACCTCCCCGCGGGACGCACCACGAGCGCCCCCGCCCCGTCGCCCGGGGCGCACCACTGGGTGCCGGACGGCTCCGGGGAGAACCCCAACCTGATCGGCATCCTCGGTGGTGCCGAGCGCAAGGGACGCTGGCGGGTCGGCTCGAAGATCAACGCCGTCGCCATCATGGGCGGCGTCGTCATCGACCTCACCGAGGCCACCTTCACCAGCCCCGAGCTCGTCATCAACTGCACGGCCATCATGGGCGGCATCGAGATCAGGGTCCCGGAGAACGTGACCCTGCACGGCGGCGGCGTCGTGGGCATCATGGGCGGCTCCGACGTGAAGGCGTACGAGTCGCCCGACCCGCACGCCCCGGTCATCAAGGTGCAGGGCTTCGCCTTCTGGGGCGGCGTCGAGGCCAAGCCGCGCCGGGGCAAGCGTGTGAAGAAGAAGGGGCTCGGCCCCGCCGAACTCGACGGCTGACCGCGGCGCGGGTCAACTCCCGTGCCGCGCAAGGGGGTCGGCGGGGCGTGATCCCGGTGCCACGGAGGCGTGGCCCGGGCGGCGGCCCCGGCACGGTGCGCATGAACGCGCGCACAGCGGGTAGGGCAAGGGGACACGTCGCTGGCCGCAGCCCTCCTCACGCCGACAGACCCGTGGAGACGCACCGGCACCGCAGCGACGGGCAAGGGTGACACCAAGCCGAGCCGTCGTCAGGAGTATCCCGTGCTTCAACCGATCGAGCCCCCGGCAGCCTCCAGGTCCTCCCTGAGTCACCCCCGGGACCTGGGCGGCCCATGGCACTCGGAGGCGGCGTGCCGCAGTGACGAGGCGGGTCTGTTCTTCGCGCCTTCGAAGGAGCCGACCGCGGCGCGGCTGTCCCGGGAGGAGGCCGCCAAGCGGGTGTGCGCGCGCTGCCCGGTGATGCTGGAGTGCCGCGAACACGCGCTGCTCCAGCCGGAGCCCTACGGCGTGTGGGGCGGGATGACCGCCGCTGAGCGCAGGGTCGTACTGGCCCGGCGCCGCCGCCGTGAGGCGGAGCTGCAGCGGCCCGGGACGCGGATCGCCGCGGCCGGCTGAACGACGGAAGGGCCGGGACCCCGTCGCTACGGCGGGGTCCCGGTTCTCGTGTGCCGGTGCGCGGCGGCTGCCGCGCCGGCTCAGCGCGCGCGGTCGAAGTCGATGGTGCTGTACGCGCGCAGCTTCGACAGCCGGTGCGTGGAGTCGATCTGGCGGATCGTGCCGGACTTCGAGCGCATGACCAGCGATTGGGTGATCGCGGTCTCGGCGCGGTACCGCACTCCGCGCAGCAGCTCGCCGTCGGTGATGCCGGTGGCGACGAAGAAGACGTTGTCGCCCTCGACCAGGTCGTCGGTGTGCAGGATCCGCTCCAGGTCGTGGCCCGCGTCCAGGGCGCGCTGCTTCTCCGCCTCGTCCTTCGGCCACAGCCGGCCCTGGATGGTGCCGCCCAGGCACTTGATCGCGCAGGCCGCGATGATGCCCTCGGGCGTGCCGCCGACGCCCATCAGCATGTCGACGCCGGTGCCCTCGCGGACGGCCATGATCGCGCCGGCCACGTCGCCGTCGGAGATGAACTTGATCCGTGCGCCGGTCTCCCGGATCTCCTTGACGATGCCCTCGTGGCGGGGGCGGTCGAGGATGACCACCGTGACGTCCTCGGGGGCGCTGCCCTTCGCTTTGGCGACCCGGCGGATGTTGACCGAGGGCGGGGCGGTGATGTCGACGTAGTCGGCGGCCTCGGGGCCGGTGACGAGTTTGTCCATGTAGAAGACGGCCGAGGGGTCGTACATCGCGCCGCGGTCGGCGGCGGCGAGCACCGCGATGGCGTTGGGCATGCCCTTGGCGGTCAGGGTGGTGCCGTCGATCGGGTCCACGGCGATGTCGCACTCCGCGCCGTTCCCGTCGCCGATGCGCTCCCCGTTGAAGAGCATCGGGGCCTCGTCCTTCTCCCCCTCGCCGATGACGACGACGCCGTTCATCGACACGGTGGAGACGAGGGTGCGCATGGCCTTGACGGCGGCGCCGTCCGCGCCGTTCTTGTCGCCGCGTCCGACCCAGCGGCCGGCCGCCATGGCGGCGGCCTCGGTGACCCGGACGAGTTCCAGGGCGAGGTTGCGGTCGGGGGCCTCGGGATTCACCTCGAGTTGCGGCGGCAGGTTGTGGTTTTCGTGCTGCTCGGTCATCACAGCGCACCTTTCTGTACGAGGACGGCCGGGATAAGAGGGTGTTACGACCTTATCCGGACCCCGCCAGGATGAGCAGGGCACCTGTCACATGAGCGGATTTCCGCCGGGCGCGACCCCGGGCGGACGGACGGTCCGGGGTATGGGGGACCATAGGGGGCGTGGCAAAGAAGCGCGGCACGGAAACACTGCGGGACATGGTGCTCTCGATGGCGGCGATCGGTGTCGTCGCCGGGGGCATCTGGCTCTTCATCCCGCACGACGAGAACCACGACCCCGTCAAGGTGGTCGGCTACCGGGTCGAGCTCGACCAGGCACGGCGCGACGCCCCGTACCAGGTGGCGGCCCCGGTGGGGCTCGGCGAGGACTGGCGGGCGACCTCGGTGACGTACGAGTCCACCGACCCGGGGGCGGTGCGGTGGCACCTGGGCTTCGTCGACCCGAAGAACGAGTACGCGGCCGTCGAGCAGAGCAACGAGGCCGCGGAGAAGTTCGTCGCGCTGAAGAGCCACGAGGCGAAGCGGGTGGGTACCCGCAGCGTCGGCGGTGAGACCTGGCAGCGCTACGAGGGCCACAAGTACGACGCGCTGGTGCGCGAGGAGGGCGGGGTGACCACGATGGTCACCGGCACGGCCCCGATGGCCCGGCTCGCGGAACTGGCCGCCGCGCTCGAAGAGCGGGGCGGCCGGCAGGGCTGAACCCTGGACCCGGAACCACGTCACCGCCACCGGCAGGGCCGGCGGCGGTGACGGTCGTCGTCAGACGGTGGTGACGACCTCGTCGTACGCCAGGCGCGGGCCGCGCTCGCGCCAGGCGTTCTCGCCCGGCTTGCCGATGTTGACCACGGCCAGCACGGAGTGGTCGCCGTCGGGGAAGAAGTCCTTGTCGATGGCCTCGGCGTCGTAACCGGTCATGGGTCCGGCGGCCAGGCCCGCGGCGCGCACGCCCAGGATGAAGTAGCCGACCTGCAGGGCGGCGTTGAAGCCGGCGGACGCCTCACGCACCGGGCGCTCGGCGAAGAGCACCTCCTTGGCCTGCGGGAAGGACGGGAACTGGGCCGGCAGCTCCTCGTGGAACTCGTTGTCGGCGGCCAGGACCGCGACCAGCGGCGCCGTGGCGGTCTTCGCCCGGTTGCCCTCGTTCATGTGGCCCACCAGACGCCCGCGGGCCTCGGGGGAGCGCACCAGGACGACGCGCAGCGGCTGCTGGTTGTAGGCGGTCGGGGCGTACTTGACCAGGTCGTACACGGCTTGGACCTGCTCGTCGGTCACCGGTTCGTCGGTGAAGGCGTTGGCGGTGCGCGCATCGAGGAAGAGGAGGTTCTGGGCGGCGGTGTCGAGCTGGAGCATCATCGGTACCTCTGGGGGGATGTGGAACCGCGCCCTGGGGGAGGGGCGCGTCGGAACACTCCCCTCAGCGTAGATGAAGTTTCAACTAAACTTTCAACTATTAGGACGTGAAGCGGCTCACGCCGCCCGCGCCCCGCTCACCCGGTCATTCCTCCTCCGCGGCCTCCGGCCCCTGCCCGGCGCCGCCGCCGGACTCCTCCGCCAGGGCCGCGTCCAGCCGGGCGCGGGCGCCCTCCAGCCAGTCGCGGCACACCTTGGCGAGCTGCTCCCCCCGTTCCCACAGGGCGAGGGACTCCTCGAGCGTGGAGCCGCCGGCCTCCAGACGGCGAACGACGTCGACGAGCTCGTCGCGGGCCTGCTCGTACCCCAGCGTGTCCTGATCTGCCATGGCACCAGCCTAGGGCCGCCCTCCGACACGGCGGCCGGGCGCGCGGCGGCCGGCCCGGGAACGGCGCGCCGGCGGTCAGCGCGTGACGCGGACGGTGAACTCGCCCTCGGCCACCCGGGCGCGCAGCTTCTCCTCCTCGGCCACCTCGTCCGCGGCGCGCACGACCTGCCCGTCCTCGCGCTGCAGCACGGCGTACCCGCGCTGCAGCGTGGCGGCGGGGGAGAGCGCCACGACCCGGGCCCGGGTGTGCGCCAGCTCGTCCTCCGCCCGGTCCAGCCGGTGCCGCAGATGGCGGCGTGAGCGCTCCAGCAGCGTCGTGACCTGCTCGGCGCGCTCGTCCACCATCAGATGGGGCCGTGCCATGCACGGCCGGCTCACTGCCGCGGCCAGCCCCCGCTCCTCCCGGTCCAGCAGCCCGCGCATCACCCGCAGCGACCGCTGCCGCAGCTGCTCGACCCGGGCCAGTTCCTCGCCCACGTCCGGCACGACCCGCTTGGCCGCGTCGGTCGGCGTCGAGGCGCGCAGGTCGGCCACCAGGTCCAGCAGCGGGGTGTCCGGCTCGTGCCCGATCGCCGACACCACGGGGGTACGGCACTCCGCGACCGTGCGCACCAGCCGCTCGTCCGAGAACGGCAGCAGGTCCTCCACGCTGCCGCCGCCCCGCGCCACGATGATCACGTCGACCTCGGGGTGCGCGTCCAGCCCGCGCACCGCCTCGATCACCTGGGGCACCGCGTACGCGCCCTGGACGGGCACGTTGCGCACCTCGAAGCGGACCGCGGGCCAGCGCAGCCGCGCGTTCTCCAGCACGTCCCGCTCGGCGGCCGACGCCCGGCCGCAGACCAGCCCGATCAGCTGCGGCAGGAACGGCAGCGGCCGCTTGCGCTCCGATGCGAACAGGCCCTCGCCCGCCAGCCGCTTCTTCAGCTGCTCCAGCCGCAGCAGCAGGTCGCCGACGCCTATCGGGCGGATCTCCGCCGCGCGCAGCGACAGCTGGCCGCGCGGCGCGTACCACTCCGGCTTGGCGTGCACCACGACCCGGGCGCCCTCGCCGACCGCCCCGTCGAAGGCGTCGAAGACCGCCCGGCGGCAGGTGACGCTGAGCGAGATGTCGTGCGACGGATCGCGCAGCGTCAGGAACACCACGCCCGCGCCCGGGCGCCGTGACAACTGGGTGATCTGCCCCTCGACCCACACCGGGCCGAGCCGGTCGACCCAGCCGCCGATCAGCCGGGACACCTCGCCGACAGGGATCGGCGCCTCCGCGGATGTGTTCACAGCCATACGCCGAGACTAGCCCCCGCCACGGACAGTGACGTGCCTCGCGCCCGACCCGAATGGCACGCCCCGCTGTCCCCCCGCCGGGCCGCCGCGCAGGCTGGGGGCAAGCCGGTAAACCGCCGACGTCGGTGACGCCGGCGTCTCCGACAGGTCCCGGGAGTTCCCATGCGCCGACCCGGCCGGTACGGCTGGACCCCGTCCGAACGCCCGCCGCGCGTCCACGCCGGGCTCCGCGTCGGCCGCTACGGCCCCGGCTGCGGCTGCTTCAGCTGCCTGCCCCTGGCGGGCGCCGCCCTCGCGACCGGGTGGGCGCTCGCCGTCCGCCGTGCCGCCCGGGGCCCGCGGCGCTGTCGCTGAGCGCCGTGCCCGGTCCGTGCCCCCCGTGCCGCCCCCGTGCCGTCCGCGCGTGCGCCCCGCGGCGCTCCGGCACCGCCTCCGCACCCCCGTCCGGACCACCCGGGGCAGCGATGGGCCCCGTCCGGGCCCCGTACGATGGGCACATGACCGCTACGACTTCCCGCCGCGTCCTGCTCGCCGCCCCGCGAGGCTACTGCGCGGGTGTGGACCGTGCCGTGATCGCCGTCGAGAAGGCCCTGGAGCAGTACGGGGCCCCCGTGTACGTCCGCCACGAGATCGTCCACAACAAGTACGTCGTGCAGACCCTGGAGCGGAAGGGCGCGATCTTCGTCGAGCAGACGGAGGAGGTGCCGCCGGGGTCGATCGTCATGTTCTCCGCCCACGGCGTCGCCCCGGTCGTCCACGAGGAGGCCGCCAAGGGCCGGCTCGCCACGATCGACGCGACCTGCCCGCTGGTCACCAAGGTCCACAAGGAGGCCGTGCGCTTCGCGGGCGAGGACTACGACATCCTCCTGATCGGCCACGAGGGCCACGAGGAGGTCATCGGCACCTCCGGCGAGGCCCCCGACCACATCACCCTGGTCGACGGCCCCGGCGACGTCGAGAAGGTCGAGGTCCGCGACCCGTCCAAGGTCGTCTGGCTCTCCCAGACCACGCTCTCCGTGGACGAGACGATGGAGACCGTCGACGCGCTCAAGGAGAAGTTCCCGCTGCTGATCTCGCCGCCGAGCGACGACATCTGCTACGCCACGCAGAACCGTCAGCTCGCCGTGAAGCAGATGGGCGCCGAGGCCGAACTGGTCATCGTCGTCGGCTCGCGCAACTCCTCCAACTCCGTGCGCCTGGTCGAGGTGGCCAAGCTGGCCGGGGCCCGTGCCTCGTACCTGGTGGACTTCGCCGACGAGATCGACGAGGCGTGGCTGGACGGCGTGTCCACCGTCGGTGTCACCTCCGGCGCCTCCGTGCCCGAGGTGCTCGTCGAGCAGGTGCTGGAGTGGCTCGCCGCCCGCGGCTTCGAGGACGTGGAGATCGTCAAGGCCGCCGAGGAGTCGATCACCTTCTCGCTGCCCAAGGAGCTCCGCCGGGACCTGCGCGCCGAGGCCGCCGAACTGATGCGGGGCGGCACCTCCGAGGGGTGACCGACCGTGCCACGTCGTAGCGTTGGGGCATGAGCGTTTTCGGTGTGGACATCGGCGGATCGGGCATCAAGGGTGCCCCGGTCGATCTCGGGCGTGGTGACGTGGCGGAGGAGCGCTTCAAAGTGCTCACTCCCCATCCCGCGACCCCCGACGCCGTCGCGGAGTGCGTGAAGCAGGTCGTCGACCACTTCGGGTGGACGGGCCCCGTCGGGGCCACCTTCCCCGGAGTGGTCACGCACGGCATGACGCGCACGGCGGCGAACGTCGACAAGGGCTGGATCGACATGGACGCCGCCGGGCTCCTGTCCCAGAAGGTCGGCTGCGCGGTGACCCTGCTCAACGACGCGGACGCCGCGGGCATGGCCGAGATGGAGTACGGGGCGGGCCGTGGCCGCAAGGGCACGGTCATCGTGCTCACCCTCGGCACCGGCATCGGCAGCGCCGTCTTCGTCGACGGCAACCTGCTGCCCAACACCGAACTGGGTCACCTGGAACTGCACGGCCACGACGCCGAGACGAAGGCCTCCACCAAGGCCAAGGACGACGAGGGCCTCACCTGGGAGCACTGGGCGAAGCGCCTGCACAAGTACCTCACCCACGTCGAGATGCTCTTCTCGCCCGAGCTGTTCATCCTCGGCGGCGGGGTCAGCCGCAAGGCCGACAGGTTCCTGCCGCTCCTGACCGGCATCAGGGCCGAGATCGTGCCGGCCGCGCTGCAGAACAACGCGGGCATCGTCGGCGCGGGCATGGCGGCGGCCGCCGTCCGCTCCTGACCGCGGCGGCCGGCGGGAGGCGGCCGGTGGAGGGCGGCGCTCAGCGGCGCCGTTCGCGCATCACATAGGCCACCTTCCGCCCGGCCGCGATCACCGCGGCACCGACCGTGCCCCCGTACAACCAGCCCGTCTGGGTGGCGAGGCCGGTCAGCAGGCCCATCAGGTGGCCCGTGAAGCCCCCGCCGTCGCCGCCGGCCGTCACGGCCAGCGCGATGGTGAAGGCGATGGGCGCGCTGACCGGCGCCGCCGACAGGTCGTACGGCCGTACGAACGCCCCGGCGGCGAGGCAGGCCAGCAGGAAGACGACCCCGAAGAGGGTGCCGGGCTCGCCCGTGATCAGCGAGTCCGCGGCGCCGCCGGCGAGCGCGGTCAGCGTGATGAAGACGCCCGTGCCCAGTCCGGTCAGCCGGGGCTCCGTCCGGCGCAGCCGGGCCACCCGCAGCAGCAGCGGCCCCCGGGGCAGACCGCCCCGGACGGCGGTCGCGCCCTGCGGGCGACGCTGCGGGCGGACCGGCCGCGGCAGCGGGGAGGCGGCGGTGGGTGCACCGCTGTTCTTGTGGGGTGTGCGCGCACTGTGTTGCTCCACGCACCCAACGTAGGCGCCGAGGAGGGGGGAAACAGGGGCAGGACACGACTTTTCACCGCGACAGGGGGCCACTGGGGGCGCGGCCCGTCCCGGGGCCGGTGCGTTCCGTAGACTGGTGGATCGGTCCGCCGGTCGCCCGCCCGGGCGTGGCGGCCCATTCCACCCACCTCTCGCTACGGGAAGTCGTCACGTGTCGCTCACGATCGGAATCGTCGGCCTGCCGAACGTCGGCAAGTCGACCCTGTTCAACGCCCTGACCAAGAACGACGTGCTGGCGGCCAACTACCCGTTCGCCACGATCGAGCCCAACGTGGGCGTCGTCGGTGTCCCCGACCCCCGTCTGGACAAGCTCGCCGAGATCTTCGCCTCGCAGCGCAAGCTCCCGGCGACCGTGGACTTCGTGGACATCGCCGGCATCGTCCGCGGCGCCAGCGAGGGCGCGGGCCTGGGCAACAAGTTCCTCGCGAACATCCGCGAGTCCGACGCGATCTGCCAGGTCATCCGGGCCTTCGTCGACCCGGACGTGGTCCACGTCGACGGCAAGGTGTCCCCCAAGGACGACATCGAGACGATCAACACCGAGCTGATCCTCGCCGACCTGCAGACCATCGAGAAGGTCGTGCCGCGGCTGACCAAGGAGGTCCGCCTCCAGAAGGAGAAGGCGCCGGTGCTCGCCGCCGTCCAGGAGGCCCAGCAGATCCTCGAGGACGGCCGCACCCTGTTCTCCGCCGGCATCACCGCCGGCACGGAGAAGGGCCGGCTGCTGCACGAGCTGCACCTGATGACCACCAAGCCCTTCCTGTACGTCTTCAACGTCGACGAGGACGAGCTGACCGACGAGGCCTTCAAGGCCGAGCAGCGCGCCCTGGTCGCCCCGGCCGAGGCGATCTTCCTCAACGCCAAGATCGAGTCCGAGCTCATCGAGCTCGAGGACGACGAGGCCCTGGAACTGCTGCAGTCCATGGGCCAGGAGGAGCCGGGCCTGGCCACCCTCGCCCGGGTCGGCTTCGACACCCTCGGCCTGCAGACGTACCTGACCGCGGGCCCCAAGGAGGCCCGCGCCTGGACGATCAAGAAGGGCGCCACCGCCCCCGAGGCCGCCGGTGTGATCCACACCGACTTCCAGAAGGGCTTCATCAAGGCGGAGATCGTCTCCTTCGGCGACCTGGTGGAGGCCGGCTCGATCCCCGAGGCCCGCGCCAAGGGCAAGGCCCGCATGGAGGGCAAGGACTACGTCATGCAGGACGGCGACGTCGTGGAGTTCCGCTTCAACGTCTGACCGGTCGTTCCCCCCGCGCCACGGGCCGGGCCCCTCGGGGTCCGGCCCTTCGTTGTTTCGTGCGTACATGCCAGGCGATGGTCAGTGGATGTACGGGAGGCCGCCGGATGGTGAATCGTTTCGGTCGCGGGGATGCACAGTGTGTGCGGGTCCTTTTGGGATGTGTGGGACGCGGGGTGGAATCGGCGCATCCCGGCTTTGAGATGTGAGGAAACGATGGCGTCCCTCGGCAGGCTCTACTCGATGTTCGACGACGTGGTACTCCCGGAGGAGATCCCGTACGCCCAGATGAGCGTCTGGGAGCAGAAGTTCCTCTACCTGGTGGCGCGTCACCACGTGAACGGCACCGGCGCCCTCGTCGAGCTGGGCTCGGGCGGCGGCGGCTCCACCTACGCCATCGCCAAGGGGCTGCGGGAGAACCCCGCGTTCGACGAGCAGAAGGGCCGGCTGCACGCCTTCGACTTCTTCCGCGTGGGCAAGGGCACCTTCGCCACGCAGCGGTTCTTCAAGGCGGGCAAGGCGCCGGAGGGCGACAGCTCCTTCCGGGAGGACTTCGAGGCGGCGCTGGCCCCGTTCATGGGGTTCATCGAGGTCCACGCCGGCGACATATGGACCACCTCCGACCCGGAGGACAAGAGCCCCATCGAGTTCCTGCACGTCGACATCGCCAAGACGGCGCGGGTGTTCCGGTGCGTGGCGGAACGATTCCTCCCGCGCCTGGAGCCCGGTGCGGTCGTGCTGCACCAGGACTTCGCGAGCCCCCGCCTGCCGTGGCTGCACCACAGCACCGGCGCCCTGCTCCCGTACGTCGAGATCGCCGGTGCGCCGATCCGTTCCACCCTCGCCTTCGAGGTCGTCCGGCCGGTCCCGGCCGAGCTGCTGGAACGCATCGCCAAGGACGACTACACGGTGGACGAGAAGCTGGCCCTGATCACCGCGGTGCAGGACCAGGTCGACGTCGACCACACCGGACGGGTCCCCTTCAAGCAGGTCCTGGAGCTGGCCAAGGCGTACGTGTGCCACTACGCGGGTGACCACCAGCGCGCCTGGAAGATCGCCAAGCCGCTGCTGAAGGACCCGTACCTCTCGGAGACCCGAGCCGACCACTTCGCCCAGCTCCAGCGCGCCCTCGACGGGGAGGCCGCCCCCGCGCCGTCGCGGGTGCGGCGGCTGCTGCGCAAGGTGACGGGCGGCTGACCGGCCTCCCGCAGGTCACAGCACGGCGACGGAAACCGCGCACCGGGGGGTGCCGGCGGGTGCCGCACGCCACCATGGCGGGCATGCGTACACGCCTCAGCACCGGAGTGCTCCTCGCGGCCGTGCTCGTAGCGGTCCCCGCCTGCAGCTCCGGCACCGACGACTCCGGCAGCAAGCCCGACGCCGGTGGCACGCCGTCCGTCGCGGCGTCCGGTTCGAAGGTGCCGGACATCGGCGAGGGCATCCCCGAGGAGCCGACCGGGGTCCGGCGCGCGGCGCTGCTCGCCGCGCTCAAGGCCGTCGACCCGGCCCTGGCCGCCGACGCGGACAAGGCCGTTGCCAACGCGCGTCAGCAGTGCGCCACCATCACCGGCGGCGGCAACGCGGTGGCCGCCGCGCAGTCGCGCTTCGGCAGTGCCGGGCACCAGCTCACCGAGGAACAGGCCAAGGCCGTCAACGAGGTGCTGGAGCAGACGCTCTGCACGTCCTGAGCCGCCCCGCCCCGGTCTACGGGGACGGGGCGGCGGCCACCGGGTTGACGCTGTCGAAGCAGACCAGGCCCCGGGCCTGCGAGAGCAGGAACGAGCCGCTGTAGGCGTCCGCGGTGATCTCGGCGTCGAAGGACCCGCTCCGCAGCCACCGTGCGTCCGCCGGGAGGAAGCCGGCCAGCCGGCCCGGGAGCACGGGCAGGCTCGCCGGGCGGAAGTCGCGGTGGGCGGTGAGCGCGGCGACCCGGCCGTCCGTGAGGGCGGCGACGCCGACCACCCGCACGTCCGAAGGACCGGGGACCGACCTGCCGTCGTCGCCCGCGACCAGGTCGTACCCCAGCCAGTGGGCGCCGTGGAGCCGACCCAGCAGCGGGAAACGCCGCTCCAGCGGGGCGGTGTCCGTCCGTACCGGGCCTTGCGCGGCCTCGTGCCGCTCCGCCTGCGGACGCCGCGAGCCGCACCCGGCCGCGAGCACCGCCGCACCCGCGGCCAGTACCGTCCGTCGTGTCGTCATGCGCCCGCCCCCTGACGGCCCGCGTCGATCGCGGGGTTGTCCAGCGCCGTCCAGAAGGCGGCCTCCGGCTCCGGCGGCAGCGCAGGGGAGCCGAGGTCGGCGTGGAGCGCGGCGCGCCAGCCGGGGGAGATCCGGGAGCGGACGTCGGCGGTCCTCACCAGCGCCCGGTGGGGCAGGTCGGTGAGCAGCAGTACGAGGCACATCACGGCCTGTGTGCGGACGCCGTCGTGGTGGGCGGACGCCTCACGGCGGACCTGGCGCAGCCTGAGCCCGAGCGGACCGGTGCCGGTGAGTCCGACGGCGCGGCCGCCGTCGAGGGTGTCCAGGGCCGCGGCGACCTCGGGGTACCTTGCCAGGCCGGACTCTTCGGCCAGCCGGCGCATCTGCCGGGCCGCGGCGGTGGCGACCGTGGCGCGGGGGAGCGTGGCCACGAGTGCGCCGAGACCGCCCAGTTTGCGCACGTGGACGGCGCGCAGCGGCTCCTCGGAGCCGCGCGGCGGCAGCGGCGGCAGCGAGTCGTCGTCGGGGGAGGGCAGCGGCTCCGAGGGATCGCCCCACGCGGGGTGGGCGCGCTCGGAGTCGTCCCACTCCAGGACGCCGTCGCTGACGACGGGCCAGGTCCGGCCGCCCTGGAAGGGCAGCCCGCGCTCCAGGCTGTCGGCGACGTCGCCCAGGTACGCGCCCAGCGACGGGGCGTGGCCGAAGTCGGTGCCGGACCCGTCGAAGAAGCGGCCGACCGCGCCGAAGGACGCGCCGGGGCGGCAGTCCACGGTCAGGCCGTCCGCGGTGATGGTGTAGGAGGCGAACTGCACGAAGCGGTGGTGCCAGTAGGCGCCGTCGTTCCCCTCCTCGTCATCGTCCTCGTCGAGGACCTCGGCCAGCATGCCGCGCAGGAAACCGGACCGCTCCTCGCATCCGTGGGTGCCCAGCAGGCCGTCGTGCGTCGGCAGGAGGAAGTCCTCGTCCGCCCCGTCGTGCCGGCGCAGCGTGGCCACCAGGTCCGGCGGGAAGGTGACGCCCATGCGCCGCTGCACCGCGGCGATCTCCTCCTGCGGCGCCGGCGGGTGGAGCATGGCGAACGTCGCCGGGGCGTGGGCGCCCAGCCAGAAGTCGATGCGGTCCCAGGCCTGTTCGGCCGCTTCGGCGGACATCGTGGCTCCCCCTCGGGTGTCTGCGCCCGGCTGGCAGAACCCTAACGGTGGCCGCCGACAGAGGGTCGCGGAGGCCGGGATATATTCGCGCGGCCGTTCGCCACGCCACCCGCCCGTGAGGAGCCGTTCCGTGCAGCCTCCGCCGTATCCGTCCTACCCCCTCCAGCCGGCGCTCCCGCCCGCGGCGCAGCGGGCGCCGCTGAACGGGCTCGCCGTCGCCGCGCTGGTGACCGGGCTGCTGTGCATGCTGCCGGTGGTCGGCGTCGTGCTGGGGACGATCGCGCTGGTGCAGATCAAACGGACGGGCGCGCGCGGCAAGGGCATGGCCGTCACCGGCCTGGTGCTGTCGGCCGTCGGCACGCTGCTGTGCGCCCTGGTGCTCGCCGGCGGGGCCGCCGCGTTCGTCAAGAGCTTCAAGGAGGGCGTCAGGGAAGGGGCGCGGGACGACGGCGCCTTCTCGCTGCGCCGGGGCGACTGCTTCGACACCCCCGGCGGCGACCTGGAGGCCCCGACCGCCGACATGGACACCGTGTCCTGCGCACAGGGGCACGCCGGCGAGGTGGTCGGGACCTTCCGGCTGCCCGGGCCCCAGGGCTACCCGGGCGACACGGAGCTCAGGGACCTCGTGGAGGACCGCTGCCAACGGCTCTCCGACGCCTACGCCATGGACAGCTGGGCGGTGCCGGCGGACGTCAGGGTGTACTACTACGCCCCGGACCGGGAGACCTGGAAGCTCGGGGACCGTGAGGTGACCTGCATGTTCGGCAAGGAGAAGGGCGCGCTCAAGGGCTCCATGCGGCAGGACGCGAGCACGCTCGACGCGCACCAGGTCGCCTATCTGAAGGCCGCCAACGTCCTCAACGAGGCCATGGCGAAGGGGCCGGAGGAGGAGTACGTCGAGGACGACCTCGAGGGCTACCGCACCTGGGCCGGCGAGGTCTCGGTCGCCCTCGCCGCCGAGGCCCGGGCGCTGGACGCCCACGACTGGCCGGCCGGCGCCGAGCAACCGGTCGCCGCGCTCGTGGCGGAGGCCGGGAAGGCACGCACGCACTGGGCGAAGGCCGCCGCGGCGAAGGACGCGGACGCCTACTACGAGCACTACGAGGCCGCGGACTCGCACAGCGGCCACGCGGAGGCCGTCAGGGCGCGGGAGGCGCTGGGGCTGGCCACGACGGTCGCGGCGGCGAACCCTTCGGTGTGATCAGCCCCGACTCGTAGGCGTAGACGACCAGTTGGGCGCGGTCGCGGGCGCCCAGCTTGGTCATCGCCCGGCTGACGTGGGTCTTGGCGGTGAGCGGGCTGATGACCATCCGCCCGGCGACCTCGTCGTTGCTGAGCCCGCGGGCGACGAGCGCGAGCACCTCGCGCTCCCGGTTGGTCAGCGCCTCCAGGCCGGCCGCGTGCGTGGCGTCGGGCGGCCGCGCGACGAACTCGCCGATCAGCCTGCGCGTGATGGCGGGGGAGAGCAGGGCGTCGCCGCGCTCGGCGACGTGGATGGCCTGGACGAGGTCGGCGGGTTCGGTGTCCTTCAGCAGGAATCCGCTGGCGCCGGCGCGCAGCGCGTCGAAGACGTACTCGTCCAGGCCGTAGTTGGTCAGGATGACCACGTGGACGCCCGCCAGCCGCGGATCGGCGGCGATCAGCCGGGTCGCGCCGATCCCGTCGAGCACGGGCATCTGGACGTCGAGGAGCACCACGTCGGGCACGTGCCGCCGGGCGAGTTCGACGCCCTGCTGACCGTCGCCCGCCTCGGCCACCACCTCGATGCCGTCCTCGGCGTCGAGGAGGGCGCGGAACCCGGCCCGCATCAGCGCCTGGTCGTCGACGATCAGCACGCGGATCACGACACCTCCTCCAGCGGCGCCCCGGCCGCCCCGGGCGCCGTCCTGCCGTCGGCCGCCGGCAGTGCGTCCAGGGGGAGTTCGGCGCGCACGCAGAAGCCGCCCTCGGGCCGCGGCCCGGCGTGCAGCCGCCCGCCGAGCGCGGTCACCCGCTCCCGCATCCCGGTCAGCCCGACCCCGGGCACCGGGCCGTCCCCGGGGGCCGCGGTGCCGTCGTCGTCGATCTGGACGACCAGTTCCCGGTCGCCGTACTCGATGCGGACGGTGGCCCGGGGCTCGGGACCGGCGTGCCGGGTGACGTTGGTGAGCGCCTCCTGCACGATCCGGTAGGCGGCCCGGTCGACCCCGTCGGCCAGCGGCCGTTCCCGTCCGCCGACCGTGACGCTGGTGGGCAGTCCGGCCGTGCGCGAGCGCTCCACCAGGTCCTCGATCCGGTCCAGGCCGTGGCCGCCGCCGGTGCCGCGCAGCACCTCCAGGGTCGCGCGCAGCTCCCGCATCGCCTCCCCGCTCGCCTCCTGGATCGCCAGCAGCGCGGCGGGCACCTCCTCGCCGCGCTTGCGGGCCAGGTGGACGGCGACCCCGGCCTGCAGCTTGATGATCGAGATGCTGTGGGTGAGCGAGTCGTGCAGCTCCCGGGCGATCCGCAGCCGCTCCTCGCCGGCCCGGCGCAACGCCGCCTCCTCGCGGGTGCGTTCGGCGTCCAGCGCCCGCCGCTCCAGCTGCTCCAGGTAGGCCCGGCGGTGCCGGCCCACCACGGCCATGGCGACCGAGGCCAGGAACCAGCCGAGCAGCAGCGCGGTGGACTGCGCCGAGGTCGGCGCGGGCTGCCCGGAGGCGAGGTAGCCGGTGAGGAACGCCAGGGCCGACAGCTGCACCGGCAGCCGCTTCCCGCCCGACCTGACCGCCATGTGGACCGCGACCAGCACGGGGAACGCCGCCGAGGGGCCGGGGTGCACCCGCAGCGCGTACGCCAGCATGCAGCCGGTGCACAGCAGCAGCGCCGCCGTGGGCCGGCGGCGGCTCCCGGCGACCGCCAGCGCGCCCACCAGGCCCAGTGCCAGGTCGAGGGCGTTCGAGGGGCGCGGCACCCCGGGCAGCAGCAGGACGTCGACGGCCAAGCCGACCCACAACACCCTCCCTTTAAAAAAAACCAACCCCCCGCACA
>NZ_JARAVK010000350.1:0-7332 GCF_033792765.1 Streptomyces sp. PA03-6a
GGGGCGGGGACGGCGGCTCGGGGTGGCGCTGGGCGGTGTCGGGCTCGCGACGGTGGCCGGAAGTGTCCTGTACTGGCAGGCCGTTCCGGGGGCGCCGGAGGTCGATCCCGGGCTGGAACGGGCGGTGCGGCCCGTGGTGGACCGGTATCTGACGGCGGACCCGGCGGGCCCGCTCGGCGATACCGAACTGCGCGGGGAGGACGGGTCCGTGCCGCACGGCTTCTGCACCGAGCGGGTGATCGAGATCCGCCGTGCCGGCGGCGGGCTGCGGGTGGGCCTGGCGGCCTGGTGCGGGCACTACGTACGGAAGGGCGACGGCGTGACCGCGCTGGACGGGGTCGTCACCCTGGGCGTGGTGACGGTGTCGCCGGCCTCGGCGCCCGCCCGGGTGGGCGACACATCGTGGGAGCCGGACGGGGATGCCACGGCATGGACCCGGGCGAACTTCTCCGCCGGGGGTGCCGCCGAGGCCCGACGCCTCATGTCCGACGCCGGGTCGCAGCTGACCGACCCCGAGGCCGAGGCGCGGACGGCGTTCGGGCTGATCGGCTGATCGGCCGACCGGGCCGGTTGGCAGTGGCGTCTGCTCCACTGGTGGTGGCACAAGGACACGGCAGGGGGGTGCGCGATGGGCGTGCGGTACGACTACTTCCACACCACCGACCGCGGCACGGCGATCGACTGGGCGGTCGGGCCGGACCGGCGCGGGTATCCCTGGTGGCGGCTCGACGAGGCCGGGGCCGACTGGTTCGAGATGAAGGGCCTGGATCCGGTCGTCGTGCTCGGGCAACTGGTCGCCTACGCGCGGGGGACCGGGTTCGAGGCCGGGGCCGACGGACCCGAGCCGGTGTGGCCCGATCCGGCGCAGTGGCACGCGGAGCCGGGGCTGCTGATCGAGGAGATACCGGAGGACTGGCGGGACACGCTCGCAGCGGTCGGCGACGAGGCCCTGCCGGGGATCGCCGCGCGCTGGGAAAACATCGAGGAGGTCCGCTTCGGGGACCGCCAGGAGGCCGAGGAGTGCGCGCGGCTGTTCGTCGGACTGGCCCGGCGGGCACGGGCGGCGGGCCACACCCTGTACTGCGTCGGCTGCCTCTGACCGGCTCCCGGAAGGGGTGCGCGGATAGGGCGATTCCTCACTTTCCGCTCCGCCGTGCGGTCCGCCTTTCTTCGGGCGGCCGGAGGGTGTTGACCTGCGTTGCGGATCATCACAAGATGGCCGCGTACGGCTCTCCGCCGAGATCGCCGGCCGGGCCGTCCTCGACCGCTTCGCCCGTCGGTACGGGCAGGCCGGTGTGCGGTCCGGCGCGTCCGGAATCCTGGAAGGTCACGCGTTCATGCAGAGCTACGCCTCGGCGCAATTGGCATCACCTGGCACCTACTTCCAGACGGCTGCGTTCTGCTGCCTCGTGGCGATCGTGCTCATACGGGCGGGCCGCGTGTGGCGCCGCGCGGCGCGGGGCCTGCTCGCCCCCGACGAGCCGGTGCGCGTGGAATCCGCTCCGGCGCCCGGTCCGGCGTCCTCGCCGGCGCGGGGCGACCGGACCGTGGGGCGGGTCTACCTCTGCTTCGGCTGGTTCCTGGTGCTGGGGACGGTCGTCAACCTGGTCAACGGCGTCCGCTCGGTGTGGGGCTGAGGGCCCGTCGGGCCCCGCGCGGTCAGCGGCGGCGGTTCCCCTCCGGGGTCTCCGGGCGGACCGGCGGAGCCGTGACCTCGGGGGCGCCGGTGAGCCCGGCGCAATAGGCGGGTACGGCGGCGGCGTCGCCGGCCGCGCGTTCCAGCCGGGCCAGGGTCGAGGCGTTGACGCTCTTGTGGTGCTCGGCGGCCTTGACGTACGTCTGGCACAGTCCCTTCAGCCCGGCGTCCGTGGGCGCGGCGAGCGGGGGCACCGAGGCGTGCGGGCCGCGTGACGGGACGGGCGGGGTCGTGAGCGGGGTCGTGGGCGTGGTGGTGGTGCCGTGCGGGCCGCGCGGGGACGTGGTGCGTGTGCCGCCGCCAGGGCCCGCGGGAGCGGAGGACGGCGCGGGCGACACCGGCCGGGGTCCGGCCGTGCCCGGGTGGAAGGGGCCGGGGAGCGAGCCGGTCTGCGCGGCCACGGCCACCCCGCCGAGGGCGAAGGCCGCGGCGAGTCCGCCGAGCGCCGCCCTGGTGCGCCGGGCGGACCGGGCGCGGCGGGCCCGCCTCCGGCCGTGGCCGCCGCTCGTGGCGGACCGGGCCTCCCGGAAGGCCGCCAGCACGGCGCGCTCACGTTCGGGGTCGCCCGGCAGCGGTGCCGCGGCGGCCGTGAGCAGGCGTGCGAGGGCGTCCGCCGGGTCGTCGCCGGCCGCGCTGCGGTCCGCGTCGAGGAGGCGCTCGGCCAGGGCCGCGTCCATCCGGTCGTCGTGTGCTCGGCTGTTCCTCATCCGTCAGTCCGTCACTTCTCCATGGCGCCGTCGAGGCGCTCCGCGAGGCGTTTCAGGCCCCGGTGGGCGGCGGTCCGCACCGCTCCCGGGCGCTTGCCGAGGACCTTGGCCGCGGCGGGGGCGTTGAGCCCGACCACGACCCGCAGCAGTACGGCCTCGGCCTGGTCCTGCGGCAGGGCCGCGATCAGTTCGAGCGCGCGCCGCGTGGACAGGTTCTCCAGGGCGGTGCCTCCGGCGTCCTCGAGGGTCGAGGGCTCGGCGGTGCGTTCCTCCAGGGGCGCGGTGCGCGGACGGGCCCTGGCCCGGCGGAGGTGGTCCAGGGCCCGGTGCCGTGCGATGGTGGCGGCCCAGCCACGGAAGGCCTGGCCGCCGCCGCGGAAGCCACGCAGGTCCCGTACGACGTCGTGCCAGGTCTCGGAGGCCACGTCCTCGGCGTCGTCGCCGACCAGGCCGTGCAGGTAGCCCAGCAGCATCGGATGGACCTCCCGGTAGAGGGCGCCGAACGCGGTCTCGTCGCCGGCGCGGGCCCGCCGGACCGCGTCGCCCAGTTCCTCCTCGCCCATCCGGCCGCGCCGGCGGACCTCCGCCTTCCCCACTGCGTCCTCTTCGTGCTCGTCGGCCCCGTGCCGCCGCCCGCCGCGCCGCGGCGCGGCGGGCATCACCCCTCGGCCCGGCCCGCCACGGAGAGGCAGAAGAGGCGCAGGCTGTCCACCGGCCCGTTCTCGTAGCGCTTGACGGCCTTGCCCAGCGGGTTCCACACCCGTCCGTCGGGCGTCCGGATACCGAACGGCTGGCCGAATGTATCCCGCTGCTCCTGGTCGAAGTCCACCCAGGTCGCTCCGGCGGTGCGGACCAGCACCTCGCCCGTGTAGGCGCCGAAGCCGCGGAGCGTGGGGGTGACGGCCTGGAGGGGCGGCTGCTCGCCGCGGATCGCCTCGATGACGCGGTCGACCAGGCCGAGGCTGGCCGGGGAGTAGTCGAGCCTGACACGGGAGCCCTCCCTGGCCATGGACACGACATCCGCGGCGAGACGAGGACCCAGAACCGTCGCCGGTGGATTGCTCACGCCCTGCTTCATCGTGCCCCTTCGCTCCGTCGTCCCCGTCCGCGTGTGACGCGTGTGGCTACTGAGTGGGGCGCGGCGCGCCGCGAAAGCGTTACACCGGGCGGCGCAGGCGGCGGCGCCCCGTGGCGCGGACGCGCTTAGGCTGCGGGCATGGCGAACGCGACCGTACGCGAGTGGTACGAGGAAGAGGGCTGGGGCGTGCTGGACTGCCCCGAGACGCCCGGGGGGTGCTTCGCCCACTACAGCGACATCGAGATGAACGGCTTCCGCACCCTGTCCGCCGGCCAGTCGGTGGCCCTGGAGTGGGAGGCGCCCGGATTCGCGCAGGACGGGTACGACTACCGCGCCCTGCGCGTCGTCCCGAAGGGCTGACCGGGCCCGCGGGTCAGCCCACGTCCCACAGGAAGCGGTGGGTGTGGATGCCGAAGTACGGGAAGGTGTCCACCCCCGCGACCCCTTCGACGGCCCTGACGACGTCGTTGACGAAGTCCAGCAGGTCGGACGGGCCCGGGCAGACGACCTCGGCGAACAGGGCGTAGGGCCCGGCGGTGAGGACCGCGTAGACGACCTCGCCCCGGGCGGCGAGCGTGTCCGCGACCGCGCGCGGGTCGCCGTCCACGCGGACGCCGAGCAGTGCCATCGCCTGCCCGCCCATGGCCATGGGGTCGGTGACGCCCACGACCTGCACGACCTTGCCGTCCATGAGCCGCTGCAGGCGCTGGCGGGCGGCGGACGGGGAGAGCCCGACCTTCGGGCCGAGGTCCGCGTAGGGGATGCGGCCGTCGGTCTGGAGTTCACGGAGGATGGCGCGGTCGATGTCGTCCACGGGGCTCAGCCTGCCAGTTCGGCCAGCGCACCGGCGAAGAGGGCGGTGTGGGTGTCGACGTCGGCCTCGGTGGTGGCCGGGCACATCAGGGCCATGTTGTGGAACGGCGTCATGAGGATGCCGCGGTTGGCCAGCCACAGGTGCAGGAAGTCCTCCAGCTCGGGGTCGGAGACGGCCGCCGACTCGGTGCCGTCGCGCGGCGCCGGCGCGGCGAAGCGGTATTCCGTACGGGCGCCGAGGCGGCTGACGGACCAGGGCAGGCCGCGCGCGGCGACGGCGTCGGCGACGCCCCGCTCGAAGCGGGCGGCGAGGGCGGACATGCCGGTGAACGCCTCGTCGGTGAGGACGTGTTCGAGGGTGGCGCGCATGGCGGCGACGGACAGGGCGTTGCCCGCGAGGGTGCCGCCGACGCCGCCCATGTCGACCAGGTCGAGGTCGCCGCGGGACAGGAGGCGGTCGGCGAGGTCGGCGGAGAGGCCGTAGGCACCGGCCGGTACGCCGCCGGCGATGGCCTTGCCGATGGTGAGGACGTCGGGGTCGAGGTTCCAGGCGGCGGTGGCGCCGCCCGGCCCCGCGGAGAAGGTGTGGGTCTCGTCGTTGATCAGCAGGACGCCGTACCGGCGGGTGATCTCGCGGACGCCCGCCAGGTAACCGGGCTCGGGCAGCACGATCCCGATGTTGGTGAGGGCGGGCTCCATCAGGACGGCGGCCACGTCCCCGTGGGCGAGCTCCCGTTCCAGGCCCTCCAGGTCGTTGAACTCCGCGACGCGGCTGGTCAGCGTGACGTCGCAGGGCGCTCCGACGTTGCCGGGGCGGCTCGCCCCGCCGCGCCCGCCGGGGCCGGTGACGATCAGGGACTCGTCGACGCTGCCGTGGTAGCAGTAGCTGTTGAAGAGGATCTTCGGCCGTCCGGTGACGGCCCGGGCGAGCCGGATCGCCCAGCGGTTGGCGTCGGTGGCCGTCAGCGAGTACGACCAGCGGGGCAGCCCGAAGCGGCGGGCCAGTTCGGCGCCCACCCACTCGGCGTCCTCGGTGGGGAGCATCGCCGTGGCGCCGCCCTGCTCGCGGTAGCGGCGCTCGATCGCCGCGGCGACGGGCTCCGGGGAGTGCCCGGCCATGGCGCCGGTGTCGCCGAGGCAGAAGTCGACGTACTCGTGGCCGTCGATGTCGGTCACACGGGCGCCGCGGGCACCGGCGAGGTAGCGGGGGAAGGCTCCCGCGTTCTTGTTCATCCAGGTCATCGGCACCCGGCCGAAGAGGTGGTCGGCGGCCTCGTACGCGGCCCGCGACTTCGGGTTGCGGGCGGCGGCCTCGGCGGTCTCCCGGGCGAGCAGTTCCTTCAGGCGGGTGCGGTCGACGGACATGGGGCCTCCTCGGCGACGGACGGCTCCGACCATACGCGTGATTCCATTGCCGATCCATCCTCCAGCGCCAGATTCGATCACGCGAGCTATCGAATCCCCATCCGATGGTCAGCGCGAGGGCCACGCACACCTGCGGGGCGGCGTCGGCGGCCCGGCCTGCGATCCGTCACGGCCGCAGCGGGTGCGCCCGCCGGGGACCGGTGCCAGGGTGGCTGGTGTCGGTCGGTGGACGGACGGCAGGGAAAGGCGGCGATGGCCATGGCGGGACACCCGCACGCCATGCTGGTCCACAAGGTGTACGCGGCGCTCACCCGGAGCGACATGGACGCGCTGGCAGGGCTGCTGGCCGGGGACGCGGCCCACCACTCCCCCGGCGACCATCCGCTCGCCGGTCACTACAAGGGCCGGGACGAGATCATCGGCTACTACCGCAGGCTCGCCGAGGAGACCGACGGCAGCATGCGGGTCCAGTTGCGGCAGGTGCTCGTCGACGGCCGGGGCCACGCGATGTCCCTCCACCACCTCACGGCCGAGCGCGGGGGCGGCTACCTCGACCAGCCCGGCGGCATCGTGTTCCGGATCGTCGGCGACCGGATCACGGACCTGGACGAGTGCGTGGGCGACCTCGACGCCGCCAACCGCTTCTGGTCCTGAGCGGGCAGGCGCCCCGGGGCCCGGTCTCACGCCGTGACGGGGAAGACCCGCACGCTGTTGCTCACCATCGACCGCAGCGGCTCCACTTCTCCGGGGCGCGACGGCCGCTTCCAGGCGGGCCAGCGCGGCGCCCGGGCAGAAGTGCGGCCCGTACCCGAAGGTGAGGTGGCGGCCGGCGGGGCGGGTGACGTCGAAGCGGTCGGCGTCGGGGCCGTGCCGCTCCGGATCGCGTCCGGCCGCGGCGTAGGAGGCGAGGAAGGCGTCGCCCCGGGGGATGACGGTGTCCCCGACCGGGATGTCCTCGACCGCGTAGCGCAGCGGGAACCGGCCCACGGGCGAGTCCCAGCGCGGGGTCTCCTCGACGACCGCGCCCCAGCTCGCCCGCCCGACCGGACGAGGTCCAGCTGCCCGGGGTGGTCGAGCAGCGCCCGTACGGCGTTGGTGATCAGGTTGAGGGTGGTGACGTGCCCGGCCACGAGGATCTGCAGCATGGTGCCGGTGACCTCGGCCTCGCCGAGCCGCTCGCCGTCCTCGTGCGCCGCGATCAGGCCGCTGGTCAGGTCGTCGCCGGGGACGGCGCGGCGGGCGGCGGCGAGCTCGGCCATGATCCCGTACAGCGCGCGCCGGTCGGCGACGACGACGTCCTGCGGCCCGGTGGCGCTGCGCCGTCCGCGGTCATCATGCCCGGCACGGTCACGAAGGTGATCAGCGGCCAGCCCTCGGGGACCTCGCCCTCGGCGAGGGCGCGCCAGTGGCGGGGGTCCTTGGCCGTGCGGGGATCCGCCGGCAGTTCCTGCAGCAGGTCGTGGCGCGTGACCGCCCAGGCGGGGACACCACCGGGGAGCTCGACGCGCGCGACCGGGCCGAGGGCGCGCAGGGCGGCGTTCTCCCCGTGCTGGTCGCGGCCGAGCGGGTCAAGGCGCAGCGGCGCGGGCCGAGTTGCCATGGACGACATCGTGGCGTGCGCCCGCGGGCGCACGCCACGATGTCGTCCATGGCAACTCGGCCCGCGCCGCTGC
>NZ_JARAVK010000351.1:0-7314 GCF_033792765.1 Streptomyces sp. PA03-6a
CCTCCGGCAGGGGTGGCACCACCGGCACCACCGGCACCACCGGTACGGCCGGCACGGCCGGCACGGGCGGGACCTGCGGAGGCTGCGGAGGCAGCGGTGGCGGGGTGCTCATGCGCGGCTCCAGTACTGCTGAGGCGGGTTGAGGAGGTGCCGGGGGAGGGACGCGCGGGTGTGCCACCAGCGCGGTCGGAAGCCGATCCACGCGATGAGCGCGAGGGCGGCGAGCGCCACGAACCAGGCGTAGGGCCTGGCCGGCGTGAGCGGCACCACGACGGCCGGGACGAGGACCCAGAGCATGCTCTTGTGCCACCGCCAGGTCTTGCCCAGGGACTCGGCGGCGAGCCCCCGGTAGAACTCCAGCCGCCCCAGCAGGTCCGGATCGGCCGGGCGCACGGCCAGGCCCTGGTCGACGCAGTGCAAGATGCGCCGGGCGGCCTCCTCGGAGGCGACGACCAGCCTCCGGGTGACCGGGTGCGTGATCATCGAGCCCTCGGCACGCAGCGACCAGATCCGGCTGATCTGGTCGCGCAGCCCGGTGTGGCCGGGACTGTGCGCCAGGGCCTTCTCGTACCAGGTCAGCGCCTCGTCGAAGCGCGAGGAGGCGTACAGGCCGTCGCCGACGGCGAGTTCGGTCCCGAGGTCGCCCGGTGCCAGGTCGTCGGCCTTCATGTACCAGGTCAGGGCCGTGTGGTGGTCGCCGAGCGCGGTGTGGACGTTGCCGATCTGGAAGTGGTTCGCGGCGTCGTCCGGGTCCAGCTGCAGCGCCCTGCGGTGCTCCTGGAGGGCGTCCTGGTAGGCGCCGAGGTCCTGGTGGACGGCGCCCAGCAGTCGCCAGGCGTAGGCGTTGCGGTCGTCGTGGTGCACGGCCTGGCGGAGCTCGTACTCGGCGGCCTGCAGGTCGCCGTCCTCGATGTTCCGCTCGGCGTTGCCCACCCAGTCGCGTACGGTGCCGCCGAGGGTCGGCTGTACGGCCTCCGGCTCCCGGGGCCCCGGCCCCTTCTTCCGGGACCGGGCCAGCCGCCGGTCGTACAGGGCGCGGGCGGAGGGGTCGGTGAGCGCCTTGCGGGCCTCCAGCACGCGCCGCACCTTGTCCTCGGCCTCGCGGCGCTTGTCGGCGGTGGGGGCCTTGCTCGCCTTCCCCGCCCAGCTGCGGTGCTCGCGGTCGAGCTTCCTGCCGATCTCCTCGGCGCTGTCGGCGGTGCCGATCCCGAACTCGGCGTAGTAGTCGGGCACGTCCGTCGTGGTCATGGGGCGTCGGCTCCCGCTCCGGTCAGAGGGCCGCGGTGCGGGACACGCGGTCGCTGAGTTCCTCGAGCTCCTCGGTGCCCAGGTTGTCCGGGCGCTCGACCTCGAACTCGCCGAGCCACTCGCCCGAGGTCAGGTCCTTGACCTCGACGTGGATGATGCCGTCCACGTCGTAGGCGTAGTACACCTCGAAGGGCGCGCCCTTGGGGTACGGCGGGATCTTCAGGGTGCTCTCGCCGACGACCTTCACGTAGTCCAGGTCCTCGCCCTCGCCCTCGGTGACCTGCACCCGCAGCGCGGACTGGCGCTCCCGGACCGTGTAGAAGGTGTCGCTCTCCTTCGCGGGGACCGTGGTGTTGTGCGGGATGATCACCGCGTTGTACTCCGGTGAGCGGGGGGCGTCGTCGTGGACGGCGACCATGCCGAGCGACTGCGAGGTGACGTCCTTGATGGACTTCACCCTGCCCTTGGTGAGCCGGGCCAGGCCGTCGCCGGGGGCGGACTCCACGTGGGCGCCGCTGCCGATGTACTTCTTGCGCTCGGCGGCCTGTTCGGCGCGGACCTCGGCGTCCAGGGCGATCAGCGCGGCCCCCAGGGCCACCACCTCGTCCTGGCTGACGCCGCGTTCCGCGGTCCGCCCGGACAGCCGCTCCACCAGGGCCGGGACCTGCGGCATCCGCGTGGAACCGCCGACGAGCAGCACCCTGTCGACGTCGTCCCAGGTGAGTCCGGACTCCTCCAGGACGCCCTCGGTGAGGATGCGGGTGCGGTCCAGCAGTTCGGCGGTGAGTTCGTCGAACTTCTCGCGGGTGACGCGGATCTGCTCGTGCCGGCCGCCGGCCGAGAGCATGACGACGGCCTGCGGGGCGTTGGACAGGGTGCGCTTGGCGATCTCCGCCTTGTCGCGCAGTTCGGCGAGGGTGGCGGTGTCGTCGGTGAGGTCGGGGCCGCCGGCCGCCATGAAGGCGCCGTTGAGGTGCTCCATCAGCGCCCCGTCCCAGTCGAAGCCGCCGAGGTTGCGGTCCCCGTCGGTGGCGATGACGTCGTACTCGCCGTCCTCGACCTTCATCACGGTGACGTCGAAGGTGCCGCCGCCGAGGTCGTAGACGAGGACGGTGCCGACCCGCTCGTCCTCGTCCTGGTCGAGCCCGTACGCGAGGGCGGCCGCGGTCGGCTCGTTGACGATCCGCAGCACCTCCAGGCCGGCGATCCGGCCGGCGTCCTGGGTGGCCTTGCGGCGGGCGTCGTCGAAGTAGGCGGGGACGGTGATCACGGCGCGCTCGACGGGCTCGCCGAGCATCATCTCGGCGTCCTCCTTGAGCCGCTTGAGGATCAGCGCGGAGATCTCCTCGGGGCGGAAGGGGGTGCCGGACTCCGAGGTGTAGACGGGCGTGGGCTCGCCCATGTAGCGCTTGACGAACTGCACCACGTGGTCCGGGGCGGTGGCCGCGGAGCGTTTGGCCTGCGAGCCGACGACGACGACGTCGCCCTGGAACATCACCACGGACGGGGTGATGTTCTCGCCCTCGCGGTTGCGGACGATGGACGCGGTGCCGGTCCGGTCCGCCACCGCGACAGCGCAGTACGTCGTGCCCAGATCGATTCCCACAACCCGTGCCACAGCCGGGCACCTCCCCGTAGCCGTACGCCAACCGAATCTGCCGGAGCGTCAATCATGCAGCATGCAGGGGTGTTTCGGGGGCGGGATCGACAGGGCCGCGGGGGCCGGGCCGAGGGTCAGGCGCGGCCCATGGCGCGGGTCAGCGCGATCTCGACGACGACCCGGTCCGGGTTGGGGGCGGGGGTGCGGCCGTAGCGCTCGGCGTAGCGCCGTACCGCGTCGGCGACGGCGTCCGGGTCGGTGTTGATCCGGGCCACGCCCTCCAGCGTCGCCCACCGCCCCTTGTCGACCTGGCACACCGCGACCCGGGCCCCTTCGGGCCCGGCCGCCAGCACGTGGGCGACCTTCCGGCTCGCCTTGTTGGTGATCACGCGCGCCAGCCCCGCCTCGGGGTCGTACGTCACGCCCACCGGCACGACGTGCGGGGAGCCGTCGGCCCGGTGGGTCGTGAGCGTGCTCATCAGGTACTCCCGCCAGAAGGCGAGGTAGGCGGGATCTGGTTCGCGTGGGTTGACCGTCATACCGGGAAGGATGTCACCCGGTCGGCGCCAGGGCGACGGAGCCCCGGGCCGAACTGCAAGGGCTTTCCGTGCCCGTCGCTGGCATTCACAGACTTGAGTGGAATAGACTCAACTTGTCTCACGCTGGAGTAGGCAGGTCCGAAACGGTTCCGGAAGGACCCAGAAGGAGGAGTACGCGGACGTGGACGCCGAGCTGACCAACAAGAGCCGCGAGGCCCTGAACGCCGCCAACACCAAGGCGGTCTCGGCCGGGCATGCGGACCTGACCCCCCTGCACCTGCTGCTGGCGCTGCTGGAGCAGCCGGAGAACGACAGCGTGCTGGACGTCCTCGCGGCCACCGGCGCGGACGCCGCCGCGGTGCGTTCCGGCGCCGAGCGGCTGCTGGGCGGACTGCCCAGCGTCCAGGGCAGCACGGTGGCGCCGCCGCAGGCGAACCGCGAACTGCTCGCCGTGATCGCCGACGCGGCGGGGCGGGCGAAGGAACTCGGGGACGCGTACGTGTCCACCGAGCACCTGCTCATCGGCATCGCCCTCAAGGGCGGAGCGGCCGGTGGGCTGCTGAAGGAGTACGGTGCGACCGGCAGCAGGCTGCAGGACGCCTTCGAGCAGATCAGGGGAGGTCAGCGCGTGACGACACCCGACCCCGAGGGCACGTACAAGGCGCTGGAGAAGTACGGCACGGACTTCACCGCGGCGGCCCGCGAGGGCAAGCTCGACCCGGTGATCGGCCGGGACAACGAGATCCGGCGCGTGGTGCAGGTGCTCTCCCGGCGCACCAAGAACAACCCGGTGCTCATCGGCGAGCCCGGCGTCGGCAAGACGGCCGTCGTCGAGGGCCTGGCCCAGCGCATCGTCAAGGGCGACGTGCCCGAGAGCCTGCGCAACAAGCGGCTGGTCGCCCTGGACCTGGGCGCGATGGTCGCGGGCGCCAAGTACCGCGGCGAGTTCGAGGAGCGGCTGAAGGCCGTGCTGGCGGAGATCAAGGCCAGCGACGGCCGGATCATCACCTTCATCGACGAGCTGCACACCGTCGTCGGCGCGGGCGCCGGCGGGGACTCCGCGATGGACGCGGGCAACATGCTCAAGCCGATGCTGGCCCGCGGCGAGCTACGCATGGTCGGCGCGACCACCCTCGACGAGTACCGCGAGCGGATCGAGAAGGACCCGGCCCTGGAGCGCCGCTTCCAGCAGGTGCTGGTGGCCGAGCCCAGCGTCGAGGACACCATCGCGATCCTGCGCGGTCTCAAGGGACGCTACGAGGCGCACCACAAGGTGCAGATCGCCGACGCCGCCCTGGTCGCGGCCGCGACCCTCTCCGACCGCTACATCACCGCCCGCTTCCTGCCCGACAAGGCCATCGACCTGGTCGACGAGGCCGCCTCGCGGCTGCGCATGGAGATCGACTCCTCGCCGGTCGAGATCGACGAGCTGCAGCGCTCCGTCGACCGCCTCCGCATGGAGGAGATGGCGCTGGAGAAGGAGACCGACGAGGCCTCCAAGCAGCGTCTGGAGAAGCTGCGCAAGGACCTCGCCGACAAGGACGAGGAACTGCGCGGCCTCACCGCCCGCTGGCAGAAGGAGAAGGAGGGCCTGAACCGGGTCGGTGAGCTCAAGGAGCGTCTGGACGACCTGACCACCCGGATCGAGCGCGCCCAGCGCGACGGTGACTTCGAAGCCGCGTCCAAGCTGCTGTACGGCGAGAAGCCGAAGCTGGAGGCGGAGCTCGCCGAGGCCACCGAGGCCGAGGAGGTGGCCAAGCGGGGCACCATGGTCAAGGAGGAGGTCGGCCCGGACGACGTCGCCGACGTGGTCGCCGCCTGGACCGGCATCCCGGCCGGCCGCCTGATGGAGGGCGAGACGCAGAAGCTGCTGCGCATGGAGGAGGAGCTCGGCAAGCGCCTGATCGGCCAGGGCGAGGCCGTGCGCTCGGTGTCCGACGCGGTGCGCCGCTCCCGCTCCGGCATCGCCGACCCCGACCGCCCGACCGGTTCCTTCCTCTTCCTCGGCCCGACCGGTGTCGGCAAGACCGAGCTGGCCAAGGCGCTGGCGGACTTCCTCTTCGACGACGAGCGGGCCATGGTCCGCATCGACATGAGCGAGTACGGGGAGAAGCACTCCGTCGCCCGCCTGGTCGGTGCCCCTCCGGGCTACGTCGGCTACGAGGAGGGCGGTCAGCTGACCGAGGCGGTGCGCCGCCGCCCGTACTCCGTGGTGCTGCTGGACGAGGTGGAGAAGGCCCACCCCGAGGTCTTCGACGTCCTGCTCCAGGTGCTCGACGACGGCCGGCTCACCGACGGCCAGGGCCGTACGGTCGACTTCCGCAACACCATCCTCATCCTCACCTCCAACCTCGGCAGCCAGTACCTGGTCGACCCGGTGCTCGGCGACGAGCAGAAGAGGGAGAGCGTGCTGGAGACGGTGCGGGCTTCGTTCAAGCCCGAGTTCCTCAACCGGCTCGACGACATCGTGGTCTTCAGCGCCCTGAACAAGGACGAGCTGCGCCGCATCGCACGGCTGCAGACCGACCGCCTGGCGGACCGGCTGCGCGACCGGCGGATCGCCCTCGACGTCACCGACGAGGCCCTGGACTGGCTCGCCGAGGAGGGCAACGACCCCGCCTACGGCGCCCGTCCGCTGCGCCGGCTGGTGCAGACCGCCATCGGCGACCAGCTGGCCAGGGAGATCCTGGCCGGCGAGGTCAGGGACGGCGACACGGTGCGGGTCGAGAGGGTCGGCGACCGGCTGCTGGTGGGCGCGACCACCGGCAAGACCCTCTGAGGCACCCCGGGAACGGCACGCGAACAGGGCACGGCGGGCCGCGCTTGCACGGCGCGGCCCGCGGTGAGGGAGGATGGGTGTATCCGTACGAAGGGAACTGCAAGGTGAGCATCGACCCGTCCTCGATTCCGAATTTCGGGGGCCAGCCGGACCCCCAGCCCGGCCCTGCCGGGAACGTGGTCATTCCTGACCAGGATCTGGTCAAGCAGCTGCTGGAGCAGATGGAGCTCAAGTACGTCGTCGACGAGGAGGGCGACCTCGCCGCGCCGTGGGAGGAGTTCCGCACCTACTTCATGTTCCGCGGGGAGGAGGACCAGCAGATCTTCGCGGTCCGCACCTTCTACGACCGGCCGTACAGCATCGAGGACAAGCCTCAGCTGCACGAGGCGCTCGACGACTGGAACCGCCGCACCCTGTGGCCGAAGGTCTACACCCACACGCACGACGACGGCACGGTCCGTCTGATCGGCGAGGCCCAGATGCTGATCGGCCTCGGCGTCGGCCTGGAGCACTTCGTCTCCAGCACCGTCAGCTGGGTCCGGGCCTCCATCGAGTTCGAGAAGTGGATCCTCGAGGCCCTCGGGCTGGAGAAGGACGCGGAGTCCACCGACGACGACGGCGAGGACTGAGCGCCCCCACGAGCACGCAATACCTGGCTGAGTACGGTCGCCTCGGTCGGCCGACCGTACTCAGCCGACGCTTGAAGTAGCACCAGACGACTATGCCGCGCCATAGCCGCTCCAGGAACACGACCAGGCCGACCTCTGAAATCTGCAGCCGCGGTTGGATCCGGGACATGCTGAACGGAGCTGCAGACCTGCCCATGCATCAGTGCGGAACCGCTTCACCACCGGTGAGCACACTGTGCTGAGACACCAAGTTCCCTTGCCACGTGGGTCGCGGGGCGGCCATCGATCGCGACACGACGCACCAACAGGCTTGCCGTGCATCGTCAGCCGGGCGACTTCCGTGGGTCATCAGAACCTCCGAAGTGAGCTAAGACGGCAATCCCCCTACACCTGGCGTCCCCACATGGTCAGGAACCGGCCGGTTGCGTCCTTGGAAGTGGTGTAGCGGGTTGGACCTGATGCGGGGGTTTGCTCCGGCGTCTGGGTTGGTGCCCGCATAGACAAACGGCCACCGGCTGA
>NZ_JARAVK010000352.1:0-7313 GCF_033792765.1 Streptomyces sp. PA03-6a
TGCTGGAAGCCTCCAACAGGGCGCTGAGGGCGGCGTACGAACGCGATGACCGGCGCAATTCCCGGGGATGGCCGTCGGCCTCCCACCCGCCGGCTCCTCACGTGCTGGGGTACACGGCTGTGGGGGTCTTCGGCAGGGCACTGGTTTATCGAACGCCGAATGAGGACCCGGGCCTCGTGGCCGCCCGACTTTTCCAATCCGGCGCCGAGTTGCAGCGGACGGGTGTGGATATCTTCGTCCTGGAGTGGGCGGCCCGGCTGGAAAGTGAACGATCTGCTGTCGCGCGCTTCGCTCACAAGTGGGTCAGCGCGGAAAACACCGCGCGGTGGACTGACCGTGACTGGGGTACGCTCTCTGCGGCTCGTCACGATGAGGCGGTCATGTTCGACGTCGTGAAGTACTTTGCCCGCACCTATAACCATCGACTGTTCCACGACTACGACCGGGCGCTGGAAGCGGCGAGGCAGTCGTACCTCTACGGCCGTACCCCTGGGATGTCCAGCGAGCATTTCGAGATGCTGCAAGCCGCGAAGGCAGCTCGCCGCTACGGCCAGCGTCTGCCCAGTGAGGCCTTCCGGTCGCTGGATGAGGATCTGCGTGCGAACCGCGAAAGCTACGTGCCTGCGGCGGTCGCCCACCTTATTTGGGTTAGCCGCGATCTGCGTGGCCTGGGCGTGGATGTCTTCGCTCTCCAATGGGCGGGCCGATCGGTCGGTGAGAAAGCCGCTGTGGAAGCCCTGGTCCGCAAGACCCTGTCCGGTGGGTTGTTTGGCCGCTCGGAAAGCACTGCGGGCTGGACCGACCGTGACTGGGGAGTTGTGGCGGCAGCCCATAGCCTCGATAAGGCTCCCAACCCGAAGCCCGAAAACTGGTCGCAGGGAGCGCTCGTCGTGGCCACCATTCGGGAAGTGGCCAGCGAACATGCGCGGTCAGGTTCTGGGGCGGCGGGTGGCCGGTCGTCCGGTTCGCGGCGGGGCCCCATTGTCGGGATGGCGCTGGTGGATGATCAGGCGCAGAAGCGGCAGGTCCTGGAGGAGTTGCGGGACGGGTTTGAGAAGGGCAGTGCGGAATATGAGCAGGTGCTGACTGCTCTGGCGTTTGTTGACCCGGCTGCCTCCCCTGTCAGCGGCGAGGGTACTGCTGCGGCCGGGGCTGCGGTTTTCGGTGATGCGGGCCGCGGCAGCGACACGGGTTCTGTCGAGGGGGGCTCTGATGCTCCGGCGCGGACACACGGGGCGCGCCGGTCTGCCAGTCCTAAACCGATGTCGGTCGCGCCTGTTGCCGTCTCCAGCTCATCGACCACTGCGGGTGCTGTTGCGGGTACTGGTACGCGAACCGAACCTGCGCGGCAGGAGTCTGTACCTGCAGTCCTACGCGCCAAGGGCAGCGGTGATCTACCGCCAGCGCCTGCACCTGGCAGGGAAAGCAACGGGCCGCACACCACCCCCGGACAGCGGGACGCCGCCGACACCGATGACGAGGCCACGGTGTTCGGTGATGCAGATGCTGACGACGAGGTGGCAGACGATGTTGTCACCTTGGTGGACGGCGGCGACGCGGTCGCCGACAAGAAGGGGGTAGGGCGCGACAAGAGCGCCCTGCCGGGGGCTGAACCTAGTCATGGCAAGCATGCCAAGGTCCGTGCTTGGTTGACCGGTCAAAGTCGGCACGCCGATCTACAGAAGGCGGCCCTGCGGGACCCGGACAGCCGATTCCCTGCAGACGTCACAGCAAACCCGGCTGCGATCCCGGCCGCAGCTGTCCTCCAGTGGGCGGGCTTGCCGGAAAGTGAACTAGCCGATGTCAAAGAGCTGGTCGGCAGGTGGCTGTCCGGCTCGGTGAGTACCGCGGGCTGGACCCGCCGTGACTGGGCTGACGTTGTCGAGGCGGCCCGCTATGAGGGCGAGGCCGCTACGGCCGCCACCATCAAGCGGCTGGTTGCCGCGCGTAACCCTGATGCGTTCGCCCGGTACCAAGGGGCACTGGCCAACGTGCGTGAACTCGGCAACCCGTCCCTGGCCGCCTCTCGACTTTTCCAGGCCGATGAAGAGCTGCTGACGGGGATGGGTGTGGATGTCTTCGGCCTGGAGTGGGCGGCTCTGGAAGCCACTGAACAAGTCGATGTCGAAACCCTGGTCGGTAAGTGGCTGTTCAGACCAGAAATTATTGAGAACTGGTTTGACCGTGACTGGGGTGTCATCGCTGTGGCCCGCTCTGTCAGCGAGGGGGTCGTGGCCGCCACCATCAAGCACGTGATGGCGGGGCAAAATGGTGATTTCGCCCGGTACCAAGAGGCGCTGGCCAACGTGCGGCGCGATGCCGCGCGCGTCGTCGACGTGGCCGGGCAGGTCCGTGGGGTTGTCCAGGCTGGCCGCTCGCTGATGTCCAGAGGTATGGATGTCTTCGGCCTCGAGTGGGCTGCCATGCCAGGCAGTGAACGAACCGCTGTCCAAGAGGCGGTCCGCGGGGTCCGGGCCCGCAGGTGGCCTGTTGCCAGACCGATCAGTACCGCAGGCTGGACCGACCGGGAATGGGGTGCTGTTGCTGTGGCCAGCCATATCAGCGAGGCGCTTGCGGCCGGTACTGCTGAGCTGCTGGTCATCGGCCCTCAGGTGCCTTCACGTTCTCCGGCGGGGTCAGCCCGGTCGTCCGATTTGGGGCGGGGCCCGTTTGTCGGGATGGTGATGGTGGACAACGAGGCGATGAAGCGGGAGGTTGTCGAGGCATATGTGGCCGGTCTGGGACCTGGTACACGGGAGGAGTTGGGGCAGAGCTTGCGTTCCGTTCTGACTTCTTTCGGCTCTCCTGCTGTCTCAGGATCCATGCAGGCGGGCAGGGACCATGGAGGCAGCACACGTACCGATGATGACAAGCTGGTCGGCAGTTCCCACGGCAACAGCGTGGACGGCACCACGCTGACCGGCGGGACGGGTGCCAGGAGTCGCGTGGCAGCGGCTTCGCCGGCATCTGTCCCGCAGACCAGTTCCCCCAGAAGTACGGTGACCGCCATCGGCACCCCTGCTGGCGCCGCGGTGACGGACCGTGCGTCGGCCCTCAGCCCCGCAGGTGAACGGGCGCAGGGCACCGGCGGTGTAGGGAACCGTGCCGAGTCTGTGGGGCCGGAGTTGGCGACTGCTGCGGGGATGCTGCCTTTCTCGGAGTCGGCTGCTGTTCCGGATGCTGGCGCGCGAACCGAAAGCGACGGAACACGCACCACTCCTTGGGAGACCGCTACGAGCAGCCCGACCCTGGCATCCAGCGGTGTCCCGCGTCCCACAGTTAGCCGTGCACCTGTCGTGTCCGCTCCCCCCGCTGGCCGTCCCCCCCGGGACTTGGGCGCGGTGACGAATGACGTCAATCTCATTTTGAGTAAGGCGTGGAAGCACGGCTTGGTTGACTGGTATGTCGTGGAGCAGCGGCACTACGAGCTACCGGAACACATCAAAACACGGAACGACAGGGTCGTCGCTGAGGCAATTGCAGGGAAAATTCTCACCGGCGGCCAGTCTCTGGGCGTGCCTGGTGGGTCTGAACGCCGGAAGGAGATTCTTAAGAGCAACAAGCGTCCCAGTCCCTATGAGAGGACTCCACTGTCCACAGGGCTGGGATCCCGTCCTGAGAGCGCCTTCTCTGGTTCACACTCGCGCTCTGACAGCGCCCGGTCAGACCCGGGTGCTAAGCTGATGGAGAATTTGGAAAAACCTATGGAATAAAATTTGATCCTAATCCTGGAGTCGCGGAATTCATCAAGCGTGCCCAAGGGCGTCTGTCAAAAGAGGCGATCGATCGGGTTGAGGGTGACAAATTCTCCGTTGAATCACTGCAAATGATCGGTGAGGCCCTTGGCTATTTTGCGCCCATTATGGGGGCACGGCGTGCGCACTCCAGCCGCAGCGGAACGCCTCAGGAAATCAACACACTATCCGCGGTGACCTGGGGAATGTCAGGGCCGGAAGACCTGCGCGGGCCCCATCACATGGGGGAGTTTTCCCGTACAGGCAAGGTGCTTATCCTCTTTATGGGGCCCTATAAGAGCCAGTTTGTTGATCCCCGTGATCGCATAAAAGGCTATCTCGGGACTGCGATTCATGAAGCGGCCCATGGTTTGCTCGACTATGCGATGCCTGCTTTCCGGGCACATTTCTGGCGCGGTGTCGAGCAGGCCGAATGGAAGGAGTGGGCGCCGCCATCGGATTCCATCGGTCACATGGAGGCGCTACGTGAAATTGTCCGAGCCAATATATTCGAACTCGAGGACTTCAGGCTGGGGGCGTCGTCAGGGCTGGTAACGGTGATGCGCCGGCTGTTGGCGTCACTTCCAGTAGATGTGAGGAATCAGCATCAGAATGAGAGTGACATTGAATTTGTCGACCGCATCACCAGGACTGTGGCAGGGCGGCCTGGTATGCAAATGCTTCTGCAGCGCCTCTATCCGCTGATCCAGCAGAATCGTCGATTCCTTCTATCGGAGCAGGCGATCACACAGTACGGTGCGACGAACGCCGAGGAGGACCTCGCCGAAACCACGAGACACCTCTTCCTCAACGCGGCCGTGCTGCGCGAGCGCGCGCCCCGGCGCGCCGCTTTCATGAGCCGTGTGATCCAGGGCTGGGCCGCGCGCGCGAGTGGAGCCGCTGTCATGCCCGCAGCGCCGCAACCGACCAGCCTTAGTTCGCTACAGATGATCTCCCACGGGCCGTCCATGGTGTCCGAATTCCCGGAAGATGGAGCCCTTTCCAACCTCATTTTGCGGTGTTGAGGTGCAGGGTGAGGACGGCCTGGACGAGTGCGGTGATGCGGGTGGTGCTGCATCGCAGCTTGCGCAGGAGCCGCCAGGTTTTGAGGGTGGCCATGGCTTGTTCGCCGAGTGCGCGGATCTTCGCGTGGGAGACGTTGACGGCACGTTGACCTGAGGAGAGCTTGTCCCAACGGCCGCGGTAGGGAACGTGAACTGTGCCGCCGGCACCCTGATAGGCCTTGTCGGCCCAACAGCGGACGGGGGCCTGGGTCAACGCCTCGATGACGCCGTGAGTGCGGGCCGCCTTGATGTCGTGGACCGAGCCCGGCAGGGCCGGTGAGGCCCACAGCAGGTTTCCGAAGGGATCGGCGATGACCTGCACGTTCATGCCGTGCTTCTTATGTTTCCCCGAGTAGTACGGCCGGTCCGCGGCGGTCCGGTCGATGGGCAGGAGCGGCGTCCCGTCGAGGATCACGAACGCCTTGCGTGACGCCGCCCGGGCCGCTGCGGCAAGGTCCGGCGCGCGGGCTGCCAGGAGCTCGACCGCCTCGGCGACGTACCGGTAGACCGTGGCAAGCCCGACATCAAAGCCGGCCGCGAGCTGGGCGTAGGTGTGTCCGCAGCGCAAATGCGCCAGCACCAGAAGAGCCTGCCGGTCCGGTGCAAGCCGTCGCCAGCGAGTGCCGCGCTCACGACGCCGGACACTGAGCAGACCGGACAGGTACCGAAGGGTCGAGCTGGACAGATCGATCCCCGATGGGTAGACAAGCACACGAAACTCCGGGCGGACAGGTTGATCTTGGTCGACAACCCATCTACCAGGAGCTTCACCTCTTCCCGCAGGCGGCCCACCCCCAACTCACCCGGACGTCAACCAGGTTGGAAAGGGCTCACTCACCCGTAAGTCTTTGGCGACCTCGGAGTTGGAGGCGCCCGCGGCAAACCGCTCGGCGGCCTCCATCCGGATCCGCTCGCGAAACGCCTGCCGTTCAGGCGTCAGCCCACCACCCTGCGGATACCTCATCCAACCGGCATACCGCGACGATCAAGCTCCGTCAGCCCCCAACGACAACACCGCTCAAAAGTCAGTAACGCCATCGGATGTCTGATCACCGACCGGCACGGAACACCCCTGGCTGCCTCGCTGACCAGCGGAAACCGCCACGACGTCACACCCAGTTGATGCCACTACTGGACGCGATACCCCGCATCCGTGGGGTACGGAGACGGCCGCGTCACCGGCCGCGCCGGCTGTTCGCCCGCGTCCACCTCTGGAACTTCATCTCTCTACTTGCCAAGCGAGCAGTCCGGCCAACGTGGCAGGCAAGCAAACTGGATAGTCCTATGCCGGCACCAAGCCGGTCCACCCTGTTCGCCCCGCAGGGACCACCCCAGAGGGTTGAGGTGGGCTCCCTTACGTCGAGAACAGAGCGTGGGTGCATCTTGTCCGGTGTATCGCAAAGATAGCGTGCTCTTTCGCGCCTTACTGGAATAGATGCGCGGCCAGAGTGCGTTTGAGTTGATGTTGATTTATCCTATTCCGGACTCCCCCGAGCGCTTCGTGACGTGGATCACATCTATCGGTTCATTTTGACACTCTCCTTCTATGCAGTCCTGGCTTGGCGGCTTTATATTCAGGCGTGATTTTCGGGTAAAGGCTGTATCCGCCCCGTACCCGCCGAGGGAACGACCACCAGCCCGCTCCTTCGCAACTTCAGCTGACCTCGAGAGTGAGTGTCGTTTGTGGACAACAGTAGTGGCGTCGGTGTTCTCGACAAGGCGGCTCTGGTGCTCAGCGCGCTGGAGTCCGGCCCGGCCACCCTGGCCGGGCTCGTGAGAGCCACAGGTCTCCCTCGTCCTACTACGCATCGCCTTGCGGTCGCCCTGGAGCACCACCGGATGGTGGCGCGTGACATGCAGGGACGCTTCATCGTGGGCCCGCGACTGTCCGAACTGGCCGCCGCGGCGGGCGAGGACCGTCTGCTAGCCACGGCCGGGCCGGTACTTACACATTTGCGCGATATGACTGGCGAGAGCGCTCAGCTTTATCGTCGCCAGGGCGACATGCGCATCTGCGTGGCCGCCGCCGAGCGGCTGTCCGGACTGCGGGACACTGTCCCGGTCGGCTCCACGCTGCCGATGAAAGCCGGCTCCGCCGCCCAGGTTTTGCTCGCGTGGGAGGAGTCAGAGCGGCTCTACCGCGGACTGGAGGGGGCGCGCTTCACGGCCACCGCACTGTCCGGCGTCCGGCGGCGCGGCTGGGCCCAGTCGATCGGCGAGCGCGAACCGGGTGTGGCCTCCGTCTCGGCCCCGGTGCGTGGGCCGGCCAACCGCGTCGTGGCTGCAGTGTCCGTCTTGGGCCCGATCGAGCGGCTCACCCGACACCCCGGACGCATGCACTCCCAAGCCGTCGTTGATGCGGCGGACCGCTTGTCCGAAACATTGCACTGCATAGCGTGAGTGGGTGCGCTTGTGGCGTTGTGTGGGCGTCAGCGGTGTGGGATGCCTGGTCATGCGCTGTAGGCGCGGGCTGGTCTGCTGTCATGGGGTGGGCAGGTCGCTGCCGTTTGGGGGC
>NZ_JARAVK010000353.1:0-7300 GCF_033792765.1 Streptomyces sp. PA03-6a
AAAAGGGGATTTGAGTTTTAGAGAGGTTTCTGGGGCTCGGAAATTTGTTTAAGAGACAGGGATGGGGCTGAGGTGGTGGATCGGGGGTCCGGCTGTTGTCGTCGAGAAGCAACGTGAGCAGCGGGCCGTTGAGAGTGTTGGTGTCGAGCACTGCTTCAGTGTGCTGGGCTACGGCTTTCAGTACGGGTACCAGGCCTGGATACTCCGTGCCCGCGGCGTCGAGCTGTTGTTGCACCAGGTCCCACCAGTGGTGGGGCGCGGGTGGTCTGGTGCTGGCGAAGCCGGGCTCGAAACGCTCGATGCACTGCCCGTCACGCCAGTAAGCGAAGCTGTTCATGCCATCGCCGCCCCGCAGGACGCTGAAGGTCTCGGTGTCTTGAGACAGTGCCGTCAGCGGGCCAGGCATCACGCCCATGACCCCGTATTCCTCGAAGCAGAACGCCCAGGTGCCCAAGGTCCCGGCCCGCAGCACCGAGCCGTCTGTCCTGCTGAGCTGAGCGGCTTGTTGCCGATTGAGGAGCCGGGCGGTTCGGCTGTCGGCTCCGTACCGAGCAAGGACGTCATACGATGTAATGCCGCGGGTGAAGCTCGCGCACCACATCCCCATGCCAGGATCGGCAGCCCATGCCCACGGTGTGGGCGAGGAGTCTTCCACGTGATCTCCTTCAAGCTTTCTCGTAGGAGGGCCCCGGGAATCATTCTCGGGGCCCTCCGTGGTGCGGGGTAATCAGGCGACGACGTTGACGTTGTACTTCTCGGTGTCCAGGACGCGCTGGCTCTTTACGAAGGCCCCGTACTTGCCGCCGGCGGACTGGTTGGCCGGCAAGGCGACGTGAGCCCGTACACACGGCTCGTTGAAGGTGACCGGCTTGTCCGTACGGGCCTCGTAGAGCATCCACTGGCCGTTCTGGAACAACGGGACGATGTCGGCGCACAGAGCACCGTCGGTGCCCCCCTCGAACGAGCCGGCGAAGGGGAACTCGTCGCACGAGTCATCCGGTACGTACTGCGGGAGCAGGACGAACGGGTCACTGCTCTGGGCCCCGCACGTACGTGCCCGGTTGGCATCGTTGAGTCCGTCCGCCCGGCTCAGCGGAGCCCAGTCACGAAGATTGGCCTGGGCAAATCCGTAGGCGGCCGCCGCCGCGCCGTGATTGGGGTCGGAGAGCGAGTACTCCAGAGCCGCCCTTCTTTCAGGGATAACACATCCCGGCGTTGCAAGCTCTGCATCGCATCGCAGCTTCGCCTGGACTGGGCTGTCCCAGTTGACGTTGGGCTGCGTGGGAATGCTGCTCGTGGTGGTGACGTACATGTGGTACTTCGTCTGGAAGCTGTCCGACGCGCCGGCAGCGACGCTGCTGGTGTAGGTGACAGATCCGGACGCTTGCGCGCCTACGCCCAGAGCCCTGGCACCCGTCCAGGGACGGTTACTGGTCGCGGAGCACGTCGAGGTACAGGACACATCGAAGGACACGTTGAGGCTCGTCACCTGTCCCGTGACGGCGATCACCCTGACGGTGATCAACTCGTTCCAGGTCACGCTGGTGGCGCTGAGATCCATGCTGCTCTTCACGTCCATCAGGCCGGTGCCCAAGACCGCGCCCTTGTCGTTCCACAGCGTGTAGGTGACCTCCTGACCGTTCAGACACATGCCGCCGGTCCGGGTCCAGGTCCAGTAGCCCGGCTGAGTGATGTCGCAGGCTTCGGAATCAGCGGTCTCAACCGTCCGCGCAGTGACAGGGCGGCCTGCTGTCAGCGGTCTGGTCTCGACACACGCTATGGCCGCGCCGCCGAGGGCTGCTCGCTCGGAAGTTGCGATAGGGGAGCACGACTTTCCGGTGCCGATCTTCACCTGGCCCTGTCCCGATTCCGGGGCTGGGAGGTCGGCGGCCTTGATGGTTTCGAGCGCCTGGTACCCGGGATCATCGGCTGCGCTAGCACTCCCGGTGACAGCGAAGGACACGGTGGCTACCAGCGAGGCAGCCACCGCAACTACGCGCCGCATGCGGCTCATCAGCTTCCTTCCCGTTGAACGGACATACACGGCGTGCACACGTTTGCGTACAAGCCGTGAAGGACCGTAACGGGTGAGTCACACCCATAGCACGCTTGATCGAAAACTTGGCGTTCGAAGATCGTTCCTTGGCTTGCGCGACACCCTTGCGGCCGACGTTGCTGCTGTGCGCTTGACGCTCACGCCCGTCAACAAAACGACCGATTGATGAGCAAGATCGGTAAGCGAGAGATTGCAACCGGATCGGCGCCGGATCGTGCCCATCAAACGGTGTCAGAAAGTCCATGTGCTCAAGAACTTGAGGGGCACCCTTTTCTGTACGATCTGGCGGGTGCAGCCACCCCAGGACGACGACACCGCCGATCTTCTCGCACCCGTTCCGGCCGTACGGACTGGCAGCCTCGTGGGATACGCACGTGTGTCCACCAAGGGCCAGTTGCTCGACCGGCAGATCCACGCACTCAACACAGCGGGCTGCATCCGGATCTTCTCCGACAAGAAGTCCGGCAAGAACGCCGAACGCGAGGAACTATGGAAGGCCCTCGACTACCTCCGCGAGGGCGACACCCTCGTCGTCCCGTCACTGGACCGGCTCGGCCGCTCCATCCAGGACCTCATCGCGATCGTGTCCGGCCTGCGCAAGCGCGGCATCGGCTTTACCTCGCTACACGAAGCGCTCGACACGACCACGCCCGGCGGGCGCCTGGTCTTCCATGTGTTCGCGGCGCTCGCGGAGTTCATCCGCGAACTCATCGTCCAGGGCACCAACGAGGGCCTGGACGCCGCGCGCGCCCGAGGTGCCCGCCTCGGCCGCCCGCCGGCCTTGACCGACGAACAGGTACGTCACGCCCGCGACCTGCTCGCCCGCCCGGAGAACACCGTCACCTCGATCGCGAAGCTCCTCGGCGTCTCCCGCAACACCATCTACAACTACCTGCCCGAACTAAAGGGCGGCCGTTTCGCGCTCGCCGAGTCGACCAACGCGGCAGAACTGCCCCGACCGTCTAGGCCAGCGGACTGATCATCGCTGTTTGCGGCTGGTGACAGCGTTCATACCGGCACCCCATGAACGACCACATCGGTGCGCTGCTCATGGGCATCAACTGGTACTGCGACTTCCTATCCCCTTAAGACGAACTGGACAACGTGACCGACCCGCCCCGCTACCGCCTCGACCTCATCATCGACCGCAGCGGAGAACGGTGATCCCCTACCGCTAAAACCGGTTCCGATACTCCCCGGACCCCTATCCGCCGCCGGATGCCGCCAGGCGGTCACACCGCCATCCGAGCGTGATGGCGGCGGCTCACGGGGCGGGCCGCCGAGGCTGGGAGGCCCGGAGCCGGTACACACCAGAGCCCGCACAGGCTGACAGCCATCCCCCGGCCGCTGACGGCCGGGGGATCTCACGCTGTGTGATCTACAGTCGCCTACTCAACGACGAACTGCGGGCGGCATTACTCCCGTTCGATGCCTATTTGTACCAGGCGCATCTCCGGAGCCCCCTGGTTGGGTGGCTCTGTGGGTCTTGTGCTGGTATCCGTACAGATGTGCGTTTACCTGTGTCAGTAGGTCACGGCCCCATTATCAAGACTGGTTCCGGTTGTCAGGCAGAGTGACGTTTTCTCAGCGAAATGATCTTCGCGAAGCGATGTGAACCACCCTGTTCGTGAGCAGGTAGGGCGAACCCGCCCCGGAGTTGGGCAGACGTGAAGCCCCTGGTAGGACGGTTCTCACCACAAGATCGTCCGCGCAACCAGAGGCTTCACGTTGGTCACCTATGTTGCCATGCTCGACGTCCCGCGCCATGTCGTGGACCACCTGTCCCGGCTGCTGGCCGCGCACCGGCGCCGGATCGGCACACCGAGGGGCTCGCGGGCACTGGGGCCGTTCCGTCAGGCGGTGTTGGTGCTGCGCTGGTTCCGTGAGCGCGGCTGCGTGCACTGCCTGGCCCGGGACGCCGGTGTCTCGCAGGCCACCGGCTACCGCTACCTTCACGAAGGCATCGACGTCCTCGCCGACCAGGCCCCCGACCTGCACGAGGTCCTGGACCGCTGCCGGCGCGACGGCATGACACACGTGGTCCTGGACGGCACGCTGATCGAGTCCGACCGCGTCGCCGGGGCCCGCGAGAACGGCAACGACCTGTGGTTCAGCCAGAAACACAAGGCGTTCGGCGGGAACGTGCAGTTCCTGTACGCCCCGGACGGCACCCCGCTGTGGGTCTCCGACGTCGAGCCCGGCTCCACGCCCGACATCACCGCCGCACGCATCCACGCCCTCCCCGCTCTCTACAAAGCCGCGGCCGACGGCCTGCCCACCCTCGCCGACAAGGGCTACATCGGCGCCGGCATCGGCATCCATGTCCCCGTCCGACGCCCCAAAGGCCGCTCCGAACGGGCGCTGCACGCGGACACACAAACCACGAACAGCCTGATCAGAGGCATCCGTGCGCTCGGCGAACGCGCCGCCGCCGAACTTAAACAGCGCTGGCGCACCCTGCAGCACGTCACCCTCAGCCCCACCAGGATCGGCGACATCGCCCGCGCCGCCCTCGTCCTCAACGAAAACTGGAAATGATCACCGTTGAGAAAACGTCAGTGTACTGACTTTTCGTCTATTCCGGATTCGCAGCCCTGATGTGTCGAATTTCCAGATGCTTGTTAGCACGAGGTCGAGCTTCCGACGAACTTGAGGGAGCTGATTTGGTCGTTGTAGTTCGGGATGAAGGAGACCTGTTGCCAGGCTCGAACGAGCAGCGAGTTTCCCCGGTAGGTGGCATCAGTGTACAGGCAGGCATTTTGCCCGGTGTTGTTGACGTAGGAAGTCATTCGGTCATTGAAGGTGTGCCACCCGGCAGTCTCCCTCGCGAGTCTGACCTTGGCGAAGTCGTCGATGCTGCTGTAAGTTCCCATCGACCAAAGGCTGGTGGTAAGGTCCGACCAATTTAGACTCGTTCCGTCCTGGTAATCCTTGTCTCGCCAGCCGCAGAACTTGTTCTCACTGCATGATCCCACACCGTCGTGGATGTGAAGGTTCGGGATATCGGTCGCAGATGCTGGTGTAGTTACACCGAGGATTGTTGCCGAGGCGGCGGCGCCGACAACTATGAGCCTTCGAAGCCAGTTTCCCCTACGGAAAGACATCATGTCCATTTTCTCCTTCGCGTGTCTGTAGGTTCGAGGCGCAAATCTTCCACTGAAGATCGGCGGCGTTGCAATCTCAGCTCCATAGTTTCGCAACGGGCACAATCTGTGTTGCCCCGCTTCGCGTTACCACGCGGAATCTCCGGATCTGTACGGGCGGTGCTGTCTGGCTACCGAATCGCTCGTGGTATTAGAATCTGCCCGAATGTAACCTGCCAGAGTGAAGTCGAACATCATTGAACTAGGATGTCATTTCCATGAACCCAGGCGCCGTTCTTGATGATGGGTCAGGCGGGGAGGTGTCGTTCCTGACGGTGCGGCATAAAAGTTCCACTATTTGCTGATCGTCCTGTTTCTGGGGGTCTGCTGCACGATCGGGTGACATCTTGACCTGCCCAACCTCTCAGGTTCCAGTTTTGGTGGCTAACTGACAGCCCTTCACGGAAGGCTGGCAGTCATGCCTCCTCCCTATCCTCCGGAGTTCCGGGCGCGCCATCGCGCTCATCGGCGCCGGCAAGCAGGCCAAACAGACGGCGGTGGAGCTCGGCATCCATCCCGTCACGTTGTCGAAGTGGTTGCGGCAAGACGACATCGACAACGGGCGGCGACCGGGAACGCCGTCGAGCGAGTCTGCTGCGTTGCGGGCCGCTCGCCGGCGGATCCATGAGCTGGGAACCGAGCTGGCGATCGTCTGGCAGACGGCAAAGTTCCTCGGCGAGGTCAAGCCGGCCCCGAAAGTCTCTACCCGGTGATCGACCGACTCGTCGATGCCGGGGCACCGGTCAACAGGTGCTGCCGGGTACAACGACTACGAAATCCTGGCCCATCTCTCGGAGTCTCCCAGGCACCGGATGCGGATGGGCGATTTGGTCCGCGCCACCCTGCATCACAAGAGCCGGGTGTCCCAGCAGGTCAGCCGCAGGGCAACCGCTGGCCTGCTCCGCCGAGAGATATGTGAGTCCGACCGGCGCGCGCAGGATGTCGTGCTCACCGAGCAGGGCTGGGAGACTCTGCGCACGGTTGCCCCGTGCCATATCGCTGCCGTCCGGGAGCACTTCATTGACCTACTACCCGCCGACCTCCCTGCCGCCCTGTGCAAGGTCCTCGCCCCGGTGGCGGAGCACTTGCGTGCGGTGCGCGGCAACGGCAGACCGGGCACCGCACGCCCCCGTGGCGCAGCCAGAGCGTGACGTTAAGTCAGCCCCAGCGTTCACCTGCCCGATCCCGAAGTCGGCTCCGACGCGAATGCCTTACCTGGTCAAGCAGCTCAAGCGCACCCAGGCTGCAGCCAGTTGCTCAAGATCTAGCAGCGGTCCGTGGAGCGTTACGTGAAAGACCAGATCAAACGGCCATGGATCTGGCCGCCCGGATGGGGCACGGGGTACGCCAGCGTTGGCGGCCGAAGGTTCGAGCCCGCGCCAAGCAGGCTGCGGCGACCACTGGCGGGATCGTGATTGACACCCGTGCCCGCTTCGGCTTCACCGCCGCCCCGCAGCACAGACGACGCCCGCCTCCGCCTGATCGCCCGAGCACTACCTCTGGGGTACGCGGCCCGCCTTCTCCAGGCCCAGGACCAAGGCGCGGGCGAGCAGCAGCTGTGCGCGATCGCAGCCGAGGGCCTGCAGAGATGTGCTTCCGTGATCCCGGCTGGCGCGCGGCGGGTTTGTAGTTGGAGTTAACGGACATCGACTACGTCGACTTCGCGCTGTAGCAGCGGGTTCTGGGAGAGCCGGGCTCCGGGTGCGGCAGGAGCAGACCCGCCCCCGCGGTGGATTCCGGCCGCACCCGGCGAGCGATGACACTACCGCGTTTCATCCCCGGAAAAGGCAGCGGTCACCTGTTTGCCTAGAAGGGTTAAATTGGCGCGCTTACCGTTCGGCGCCTGCATTAGATTGCGTGTCGTGGATTTTCTATACATCCGGCTTTCGGTGGGCTTACGGGTTCCTGAGGGTCTGTGGTTCCGGTGTCTGCGGGAATTGTGGCTATTGTGCTCAACTGGCTCGGGCTGCCGGCGTGGTGTGTGGGCCCGGGGTGTGGGTGCCGCCGACTGCGGCGAGCCTTTACTGCCATGGTCTTTCTGTGTTGGCCGTGCTTGCCGTGTTGCAGGGGAGGGTGGGGCGTTGAGTATTAAGTTGCCGAG
>NZ_JARAVK010000354.1:0-7292 GCF_033792765.1 Streptomyces sp. PA03-6a
GCCCCATCCTCCCCCGCCCGCCGCCTCGTTGCGACGCACACCCCACCGCATGCGCGTGCTCACCCGGCCACCTCGTGCAGCAACGGCCGCAGGCAGTACGCGAGTTCGAGGGCCCCGAGTTCCATCCGGACGTACACCTCGCCGTTGTCCGGCCGAACCGGGCGCGTACCTTGGCGGGATCCGAGCTCACCGACAGGAACGGGGGCTCGTGGACGATGGCCGCCCGCACCGTCTCAGGATGGCGCAGCGCGAGGTCGAGCAGGATCTCCGCCCCGCTCCCGGAGCCCAGGACGGCCGCCGGGCCGAGGCCGAGGCCGCGGAGCAGCCCGGCGGCATCGTCGGTCTGCTCGTCGATCGTCGGCGAGCGCCTCGGCCGTCCTCGTCCACACACCCGCGTCGCCGCCCGCCCCGGAGACGCACAGGAGGGGCGGCCCCTGGCCGCGGCGCGCCCCCGGCGTGGGCCGTCCGGGTGAGGCGGCCACGAAGAGGTCGCTGCAGCTCGGCCGCCACGCACCCTCTGGTGGCGGTATGTCACAGGAAGCGGTTTTTGTCCGGTGGTGATTTGCTGCGCATGGCGGCGGACCGGTTCTGGGAGCCCCCTCCACGGAGCCGCCGTCCCATCCCCTTTTCCGTCACAGCTCAAGGAGGAGCTTGATGTCGGTCTACACCCCCCAGCAGTACGGTCAGCAGCTGCAGCAGCCGCACTGGCAGCAGTCCGGTCAGCAGCAGTCGCAGCCGTGGGCAGGCCAGCAGGGCTACGGACAGCAGGGCATCGGCCAGCCGTTCATGGGTCTGCAGGGCTACGGGCAGCAGCACTTCGGCCAGCCCGGCATCGGGCAGGGCCAGCAGCAGCTGCCGCTGCTGGTGACCGAGCTTTCGCTGCGCTGTGCGGCCACCGCGGTCAACGCCGTGGTCGAGCAGGTGCGCATCGACCCGCAGATCATGATGGGCATCCAGGCGCAGGGCCAGATCCCCCCGCACGCCTGGAGCAGCGTGCTCACCGAGTGCGCCCGCCGCATCGCGCCGGTCGTGCACAGCGCGCTGAGCCAGATCGCCCAGGGCCAGTCCCCGTTCGGCCAGTACGGCCAGCAGTTCGGCCAGTTCAGCCAGTACGGCCAGTTCCCGGGCCAGTTCCAGAACGGTCAGTTCCAGAACGGTCAGTTCCAGAACAGCCCGTTCCAGAACGGCCAGTCCCCGTACGGGCAGCACGTCGGTCAGATGCCGCTCGGCATCTGAGCGGTCTCCCGGTCGGCCGGGGCGGCCCTTGCGGCTGCCCCGGTCGACCGGGCCGTCCGGCCGCGGCAGCGGCGCGGTGTGGTCCAACGCAAGGTGATCGGTGAAGGCGGAAGCGTGATGAGTGAGCAGCAGGGCAACGGCGGCATGGCGAAGGGACACGGCGGCGCCAAGGGCGGCCGCAAGCCCGGTGCCGGATCGGAAGCCGGCGGGGCGAACGGTCCGGTCGCGGGACCGGGCGGCACGAAACAGGGCCCCGAGCACTACATGGGGATGGCGGGGACGCACGCCGGGCACCCGGGCCGCGCGGGCTGGGGCCGGTACCTGGTGGCGCCCCGGCCGGCCCCCTGGCTGACCGCGGGCATTCCGCCCGTCGAGGCCTCGGCGCTGTTCACGCTGCTCGAGGAGGATCCGGAGGTGGAGGTGGTCGCCCAGGTGCACCCCTCCCGCTCCCGCGGCCTGGAGGCGATCGCCGAGCCCCACCCGGTGTGCCCCCCGGTGGCCGTGGTGACGATGCCCCACGAGCGTGCGCGGGCGCTGGCCGCCAACCCCCAGGTGGTGGTCGAGGCCGACCAGCCGCTCGCCTACTCGCCGGCCCCCGCGACGCGCCCGGCCGCCGCGGCCGTGGACCCGGCGATGGAGGTCACCCTCCAGGAGCCGCCGCGCGTCACGGTGCACGTGACGAGTCGCGGTCAGGGCGTACCCGACGCGCAGGTGTGGGCGACCGGAACGGGCGCGACGGCGTACGCCGTCACCGGCGCCGACGGCCGGGCCGAGCTCGTCCTGCCGGCGGACACCCCGGCCACCCTCCGGTCCCTGTACGTGCGCCCGGCGGGCGACCACTGGCCGGTGCGCACCGGCCGCCCCTTCCCGGACGACGACACCCTGTCCGGCGCCGAGGTGGAGGTGGTGGTCCGCTCCCTGGCGGAGACCTTCGAGGGCTTCCCGGACCGGCCGCTCACCGGATGGGGCTGGCAGGCGATGCGCCTGCACGAGATCCCCCCGACCTACCGCGGCCACGGCGTCTCGGTGGCCCTGCTGGACTCCGGCGTCGACACCGCGCACCCGGACCTGAAGGACACCGTCCGCTCCGGCGCCGACTTCACCCCCGCCGCCGACGACGCGGGCTGGCGGACGGACGCGACCGGGCACGGCACCCGCTGCGCCGGGATCGTGGCCGCCGCCGACAACCGCACCGGGGTCACCGGCATCGCGGCGGACGCCACGGTGCACGCCCTCAAACTCTTCCCCGGCGGCCGCGTCGCCGACCTGCTGCGCGCGGTGGACCACTGCATCTCCCACGACATCGACGTCGCGCAGATCAACGTCACGTACGACCAGCCCTCGCAGCTGGCGGCGTGGAAGCTGATGGACGCGCACGCGGCGGGCATCGCCGTCATCGCCCCGGCGGGCGACACCTCCGGTGCGCTCAGCCCGCTCGCCGCCCTGCCCACCGTGCTGGCCGCGGGCGCGCTCGCGCACACCGGCACCTACCCGCCGGACAGCCCGGCGGCCGCCACCCAGCCTCCGTGGCCCGGTCCGTACCCGGCGCCCTTCACGCCCACCGGGCCCGGCGTCGACCTCACCGCACCCGGAACCGCGATCGTCACCACGGCGCTCGGCGCCACCTACACGGTCGCCGAGGGCACCGCCATCGCGGCGGCCCATCTCACCGGGCTGGCCGCGTTGCTGCTCGCCCACCACGAGCAGCTGCGGGCGACGCCGCACGCCCGCGGCGCCGCGCGCACGGACCAGCTGATGGCCCTGCTCCGCGGTGCCAGCCGGCCGCTGCCCGTCACCGAACCGCTCCGCATCGGCGCCGGGCTGCCCGACGCCCCGACCGCGCTCGGTCTCGCCGCCTCGACGGCGACGTTCGACGCGTCCGCCGACCCCCTGGCAACGGGCTCGCCCTCACCCAACTGAGGCGCGCCCCGCACACCGGGCGGTGGTCCGGTCCCGTCTCCCGGACCACCGCCCGCTCACGTCCCGCCGGCGCGTGCGCATCGTTTCCGGTGCCCGTCCACGCGCCGTACGTGGCGTCGGGGCGGGCTCACAGCCGCGGCAGGGCCTCCCAGCGGCGGCGGGGACGGCGGAGGTCGAGCCAGTGGACGTAGCCGCGCAGATAGGTCTCCAGACCGTCGTCGAGGTAGGCGACGAAGTCACGGTGGCCGCGGGAGGCGTCCTGGTAGTGCGGCCGGTACCTCGGCGCGGCGTTGTCGCCCCAGCCGGGATGCGCGTCGGCGCCCCAGTCGGCCGCGATCGCCACCGCCCACTCGCGCACCCGGCCCCGGTCACGCCACCAGGCGCGGACGAGGCCGGGGGTCCAGTGGTCGTCGCCGTCCCAGCCGTAGCCGCTGTACAGCTCCAGGCGGGCGGCCGCGACCAGGGCCTCCGTCTCGGCCTCGTCCACCGGCTGACGGAAGACGAACTCCGTCCCGAAGCCACCGCCCATGTCGTCGTCGTACGCGATGTGGCGCGGGGCGTCGAGCCGCCCGGTCGCCATCGAGTCGGTGGCGGCGCCGTAGAAGGGGCCGGGGACGTTGCGCCAGTTGCGGTCGGCCCAGTCGCCGGTGAAGACCTCCCGGCCCGGTTCCTCGGCGGCCAGCAGGCGCCGGGCCGTGGGCAGCGGATCCCAGTAGGCGTGCACGTCGTCTCCTCCCCGTCCGTCGACGGCAGCGAGTATCGCGGGCGGACGGTCAGGGCGCCGCGTCGGGGGTGCGGGCGACGGTCAGCGCGACGGAGCGGTCGCCGATCCGGACGACGCGGACGACGGGGGCGTGCAGGCCCGAGGCGGCCGCCAGGTCCGCGGCGTCCCGTGCCGTCACCGGGAGCGGCAGGTCGCGTGCGACGAGCGACGCGAAGGGGCCGGAAGCCCGGAAGCCGGGCGCGAGGGGGAGGCTGTACCCGACACGGCCACCGGGCCGCAGGACGCGCCGCCAGTCGGCGAGGGCCCGCCCACCGAGGAAGTGCAGGGACGAAGCGCACAGGACCAGGTCGAGCGCACGCTCGGCGCAGGGCAGCGGCACGGCGTCCGCGACCCGCCAGTCGATCGCCCCGGGGGCCGACAGGCGCTCGGCGCGCGCCCGGCCCGCGGCGATCATGGCCGCGGAGACGTCCACGGCCAGCACCGCGGGGTCGGCGGACGAACGGGAGCGGGCGAGCGTCAGGGCCACCGCCCCGGTGCCGCAGGCCACGTCGGCCACTCGCCGGTCCATCGGCGTGGGGCCCGCCAGCTCGATCAGTGCCGCGGCGACGGCGTCGTGATGGTCGTCGTCATAGTCCGCGGCCAGCAGGTCGAACGCCTGGCGCATCGGCGTCCGCTGCCGTGCCGGCTCCGGCGGGGGTCCGTGCATGCGGTGGCGGTCCTCCCAGGGCGTCGCGCACGATCGCGACCACGGCCATGTCGTCCTGCAGCGGGGCGGAGGTGTGGGCCAGCAGGTCGTCGGTCATCTCCCGTACGAGCTGGTCGGGGCCGCGGTCGCCCCACTCCGCGACCCGGCTGATGAGCGGGTAGAACTCCCCGTCGCCGTTGCGGGCCTCGGTCACTCCGTCGGTGTAGAGCAGCAGCCGGTCGCCGGGGGCGAAGGTGAAGGTGGTGGGAGCGTAGCTGCTCCCGGTCAGTCCGCCGAGTCCCAGCGGGGGCGCCGGTTCGGGGACGTCGAGGGTGGTGACCGTTCCGTCGTGGAGGAGGATCGGTGGCAGGTGCCCACAGCTGACCACGTGCACGTACGGCTCGTCGTCGGGGATCTCGACGACGGCGGCGGTGACGAAGCGCTCCCCGACGTCGGTTCCGCCCGGCCCGTCCCACGCCTGGGTCAGCTCCCAGCGGACGCTGCCCTCCAACGACTCCATCAGCTCCGCCAAGGGCGCCTGCCGGTGCGCCGAGGCGCGGAACGCCCCGAGGACGGTCTCGGTGTCGCCGATGGAACCCAGTCCCTTGCCACGCACGTCGCCGATGAGCAGGCGGGTGGCCCGTGCCGTGCGGGCGACGGCGTACAGGTCGCCGCCGATGCGCTCGCCGTCACCGGCGCTGCGGTACGCCGTGGCGATGGACACCGGCCCGGCTTGGCGCGGCAGCGGCCGCAGCAGCACGCCCTGGGTCGCCTGCGACACCGCGCGCAGCTCCGCGAGCTCATGTCTGCGGCGCTCGCGCAGGGCACTGATGAGGACGAGCAGCAAGGAGAGCAGCACCAGGGAACCGAGCTGGACGAGGACGTTCTCGGTGAGGAGCGTGTGCCGCTCGGCGCCCGCGGCGACGAGTGCGAGCACCGCCGCGAGTCCCGTCAGGGCGCCGCGTACGGCTCCGGCGAAGGCGGAGGCCAGCGCGACGGGGATGACCAGCACGTGGGCGAGGTGGATGTCCTCCGGGAGGAAGTGGTCGGCGACCGGCACCGCCGTGATGATCGCGATCATCACGGCGAGGAAGACCCTGCAACCCGATCCGATGGGATCCTGCATCGCCGAGAGACGGGACCCGAGCTCCATTGCGGGTGCCTCCCTTCCCGCACCCGGGCCGGGTGCGACCACGACAAGCCCTCGCTCTGCGCGTCTCAACATACGGGCTTTTCGTTTTCTTCCGGACAAAATTCTCGTACGAGAATCCATCATCCGACGTCCGGAGGTGTGGGCGGGAGACCCACGGGCACTTTCCGGGGGCTCAGGCGGCCAGCAGATCCGCCCAGCGCCCGCCGCCACGGCTGCGGGTACCGACGCCGGAACCGATGCCGAGGCTGTCGACGATGGCGGCTCCACGGCCGTGCTCGCCCGGGCCGCGGCCGGCGGCCCAGGCGCCGTGCCACGGTGCGGGCCCGCCGTCGGTGACCTCGACGCGGATGACCGCCGTGCCGTCGACCTCGCCGCGGCGCAGGCGCAGGGCGACCGGTGGCAGCGCGTGCTCCACGGCGTTGGTCACCAGTTCCGACACGACGAGGACGGCGTCGTGGACGGCCTCCTCCGGCACCGACCAGCCGGTCAGCACGGTGCGCGCGGTACGTCGCGCGACGGCGACGGCCACGGCACGGTGCTCCAGCTCGCACACGTACACGTCGGTACGGCCGGCCGATGACGAGGTGGCGTACCAGTGCGTCATGTCCATCACTCCCCACGCCGAAGGGCTGCTCCGCAGCGTCACCGGTATGGGGAAGGGCCCCCTGTCCGTCCCCAACGGATGCGGGGCCCCGGCACCCGCTCACATGGTGTACCCGGCTGTGACCTCCTGAACCCCACGTGTCACAGCGGTCGCGCAGCGCCTCCTGGAGGCCCGTGACACGTCTGCGATGCTGGTCGCGTGCCGCCCCCGCAGACCACACCCGAACCGATCACCGCGGACCCGCCCGACGTCGCCGCCGGCCCGCTGCTCACCCAGTCGTGGCTCGACCTGGCCTTCCTCCACTGGGCGGCCGACCCCGCCGACATCGCGCCGCTCCTGCCGGCCGGCACCGTCCCCGACACCCTCGACGGCGTCACCTACGTCGGCCTCGTCGCCTTCCGCATGCACCGCGTCGGCTGGTTCCGCCTCCCGGGCGTCCCCTACCTGGGCACCTTCCCCGAGACGAACGTCCGGCTGTACTCCGTGGACGCCCACGGGCGGCGCGGCGTCGTCTTCCGGTCGCTCGACGCGTCCCGGCTGATACCGGTGGCGGTCGCGCGCGCCGCGTTCCGCCTGCCGTACCTGTGGTCGCGGATGGCGATCCGCCGCGACGGCGACACCCTCACGTACACCAGCACGCGCCGCTGGCCGGGCCCGCGCGGGGCGCACTCGCGCATCACCGTGCGCGTCGGCGAGCCCGTCGCGGAACCCACCGAGCTCGAGCACTTCCTCACCGCGCGCTGGGGTCTGCACAACACCTTCTTCGAGCGGCAGCTGTACCTGCCGAACTCCCACCCCCGCTGGCCGCTCCACCGCGCCGAACTGCTCGACTGCGACGAGAGCCTGATCACGGCGTCCCTTATACACATCTCCGGCCCCACGAGCCCTCTCAACACCCCTATGCCCGTCTCTGGCTGAAAAAAAAAACAACAAAAAAAAGAGTAAACAACAAGGCATACAGGGGAAAACC
>NZ_JARAVK010000355.1:0-7270 GCF_033792765.1 Streptomyces sp. PA03-6a
CCCCCGCGAAGCCCGCCGTCGAGAAGCCCACTCCGGCGCAGCCGCAGCCGACGGCCAAGGCCGCCCCGGCCACCGAGGCGGCCCAGGGACCCGAGTACGTGACGCTGCGCGGCCCGTCCGCGGCCGTGGCGAAGAACATGCACGCCTCGCTGGAGCTGCCCACGGCCACGTCCGTGCGCGCCGTCCCGGTGAAGCTGCTGTTCGACAACCGCATCGTCATCAACAACCACCTCAAGCGCGCCCGTGGCGGCAAGGTCTCCTTCACCCACATCATCGGCTACGCCATGGTGCAGGCACTGAAGATCATGCCCGCGATGAACTGGTCGTTCGCGGAGAAGGACGGCAAGCCGACGCTGGTCAAGCCCGACCACGTCAACCTGGGCCTCGCCATCGACCTGGTCAAGCCCAACGGCGACCGCCAGCTGGTCGTCGCGGCCATCAAGAAGGCCGAGACCCTCAACTTCTTCGAGTTCTGGCAGGCCTACGAGGACATCGTCCGCCGCGCCCGGGTCGGCAAGCTGACGATGGACGACTTCTCCGGCGTCACCGTCTCGCTCACCAACCCCGGCGGCATCGGCACCGTCCACTCGGTGCCGCGCCTGATGCCCGGCCAGTCGGTGATCCTCGGCGTCGGCTCCATGGACTACCCCGCCGAGTTCCAGGGCACCTCGCAGGACACCCTGAACAAGCTGGGCATCTCCAAGGTCATGACGCTGACCAGCACCTACGACCACCGGGTCATCCAGGGTGCGGCGTCGGGCGAGTTCCTGCGCATCATGAACCAGCTCCTGCTGGGCGAGAACAACTTCTTCGACGACATCTTCAAGGCGCTGCGCATCCCCTACGAGCCGGTCCGCTGGCTCAAGGACATCGACGCCAGCCACGACGACGACGTCACCAAGGCCGCCCGCGTCTTCGAGCTGATCCACTCCTACCGGGTCCGCGGCCACGTCATGGCCGACACCGACCCGCTGGAGTACAAGCAGCGCAAGCACCCCGACCTCGACATCACCGAGCACGGCCTCACCCTGTGGGACCTGGAGCGCGACTTCGCCGTCGGCGGTTTCGCCGGCAAGTCGCTGATGAAGCTGCGCGACATCCTCGGAGTGCTGCGCGACTCGTACTGCCGCACCGTCGGCATCGAGTTCATGCACATCCAGGACCCGCTGCAGCGCAAGTGGATCCAGGACCGCGTCGAGCGCCCGCACACCAAGCCCGAGCGCGACGAGCAGCTGCGCATCCTGCGCCGCCTCAACGCCGCGGAGGCCTTCGAGACCTTCCTGCAGACGAAGTACGTCGGCCAGAAGCGCTTCTCCCTCGAGGGCGGCGAGTCCGTCATCCCGCTGCTCGACGCCGTCATCGACGCCGCCGCCGAATCGCGGCTGGACGAGGTCGTCATCGGCATGGCCCACCGCGGCCGGCTGAACGTGCTGGCCAACATCGTCGGCAAGTCGTACGCGCAGATCTTCCGCGAGTTCGAGGGCAACCTCGACCCGAAGTCGATGCACGGCTCCGGCGACGTGAAGTACCACCTGGGCGCCCAGGGCACCTTCACCGGCCTGGACGGCGAGCAGATCACCGTCTCGCTGGCCGCGAACCCCTCGCACCTGGAGGCGGTCGACCCGATCGTCGAGGGCATCGCCCGTGCCAAGCAGGACGTCATCGGCAAGGGCGGCACGGACTTCACCGTCATGCCGGTCGTGCTCCACGGCGACGCGGCCTTCGCCGGCCAGGGCGTCGTCGCGGAGACCCTGAACATGTCGCAGCTGCGCGGCTACCGCACCGGCGGCACCGTGCACGTGGTGATCAACAACCAGGTCGGCTTCACCGCCGCCCCGGAGTCCTCGCGCTCGTCGATGTACTCCACCGACGTCGCGCGCATGATCGAGGCGCCGATCTTCCACGTGAACGGCGACGACCCGGAGGCCGTGGTCCGCGTCGCACGGCTCGCCTTCGAGTTCCGCCAGGCGTTCAACAAGGACGTCGTCATCGACCTCATCTGCTACCGCCGCCGCGGTCACAACGAGGCCGACAACCCGTCCTTCACCCAGCCGCTGATGTACGACCTGATCGACAAGAAGCGCTCGGTGCGCAAGCTCTACACCGAGTCCCTCATCGGTCGCGGCGACATCACCCTGGAAGAGGCCGAGCAGGTCCTGCAGGACTACCAGGGCCAGCTGGAGAAGGTCTTCACCGAGGTCCGCGAGGCGACCGCGCCGGCCGCCCCGCAGGAGGAGGAGAACCAGGCCACCGGCCCGGAGTTCCCCGTCCCGGCGGACACCGCGATCAGCCAGGAGACCGTCAAGCGGATCGCGGCCTCCCAGGTCAACATCCCGGAGCGGATCACCGTCCACCCGCGTCTGATGCCGCAGCTGCAGCGCCGCGCGGCCATGGTCGAGGACGACACCATCGACTGGGCCATGGGCGAGACCCTCGCCATCGGCTCCCTGCTGATGGAGGGCACCCCGGTCCGGCTCGCCGGCCAGGACTCCCGCCGCGGCACCTTCGGCCAGCGGCACGCCGTGCTGGTCGACCGGGAGACCGGCGAGGACTACACCCCGCTGCTCTACCTCGCCGAGGACCAGGCGCGCTACAACGTCTACGACTCGCTGCTCAGCGAGTACGCGGCGATGGGCTTCGAGTACGGCTACTCGCTGGCCCGCCCGGACGCGCTGGTCGCCTGGGAGGCCCAGTTCGGTGACTTCGTCAACGGCGCCCAGACCGTCGTGGACGAGTTCATCTCCTCCGCCGAGCAGAAGTGGGGCCAGACCTCCGGCGTCACCCTGCTGCTGCCGCACGGCTACGAGGGCCAGGGCCCGGACCACTCCTCCGCCCGCATCGAGCGCTTCCTGCAGCTGTGCGCGCAGAACAACATGACGGTCGCGGTCCCGACCACCCCGGCGAACTACTTCCACCTCCTGCGGTGGCAGGTCCACAACCCGCACCACAAGCCGCTCATCGTCTTCACCCCGAAGTCGATGCTGCGCCTGAAGGCGGCGACCTCGAAGACGGAGGAGTTCACCTCCGGCCAGTTCCAGCCGGTCATCGGCGACGGCACCGTCAAGCCCGAGGACGTCCGCAAGGTCGTCTTCTGCTCCGGCAAGGTCTACTACGACCTCGTCGCCGAGCGTGAGAAGCGTGGTGCCTTCGACACCGCCCTCATCCGCATCGAGCGTCTCTACCCGCTGCCGGGCCTGGAGATCCAGGCCGCCCTGGCCCCGTTCACCAAGGCCCAGAAGTACGTCTGGGCCCAGGACGAGCCGGCCAACCAGGGTGCCTGGCCGTTCATCGCCCTCAACCTGATCGACCACCTCGACCTGGTGCTCGGCGCCGCGCCCGACAACGCCGACCGGCTGCGTCGTGTGTCGCGTCCGTCCTCCTCGTCGCCGGCGGTCGGTTCCGCCAAGCGGCACCAGCAGGAGCAGGAGCAGCTCGTGCACGAGGTCTTCGAGCTCTGAGGCCCGTAGTCCCCGGTACGACGCGCAGGGGTCCCGCACTCGTCGAGTGCGGGACCCCTGCGCGTACGCGGGCCGGCAGGAGGGGGCCCCGGCCCGGGCGGCGGGAGTACCTATCCTGGCCTGGTACGTCATCCTTCGACCCTGATCCGGAGCACCCCTTGTACTTCACCGACCGCGGCATCGAGGAGCTGGAGAACCGGCGCGGCCAGGAGGAGGTCACCTTCGAGTGGCTCGCCGAGCGGCTGCGGGAGTTCGTCGACCTCAACCCGGAGTTCGAGATCCCGGTGGAGCGGCTGGCGACGTGGCTGGCCCGGCTGGACGACGACGAGGACGAGTAGCCGCGAGCGGCGGGACCGCCGGGCTCAGGTGCGGAAGGCGCCGAACCGGACCCCGTCGCCGCAGACGCTGAAGACCGCCGGGGTGCCGTCGGCCGTGGTGACCTCGACCGTACGGGCCACGTCGTCGGGGAGCGCGACCTGCACGCGGGAGGCCTGGACGGGGCAGACCTCGCGTGCCGAGGGGGTCCCCTCGACGTTGAGGTCGGTGTAGCGGACCTCGGCGACGGCCGTGGTGCCCCCGCGGAGCTCCACGGCTTCGGTGCCGGCGGCGGAGTTGTCCGCCTCGACGGGGGCGGCCTTGCCCTGGTCGTCCCTCGCGGTGAGGGTCGTGGCGCCGGTCAGCCTGCAGGGGGCGCCCGAGGTGTTGGTGAGCTCGACCCGGGCGACCGCGGGCTGCGAGGCGGTCGCGTGGACGGCGGCGGCCAGGAAGCGTACGGCGGTCGTGCCGGCCGTGCAGGCGCTCACCCGGGCGTTCGCGGGGCTCACCTCGGCGGCGGGCCCACCGGTCTCGGTACGGGTGCCGCAGGCGGCCAGGGCGAGGCCCGTCAGGAGCAGGACGGTCGCGGCGGTGGCGGTGGCGGTTCGAGGGCCCATGAGGGATGAGCACATCACCCGGCGCCCGTACGGCCGCTCGCGGCGCGCACGGCGCCGCGTCCCGCGGGGAGGACCTCACCCGTTCGCCGCGTGACCGGCCGTACCCGGGCGCCGTTCCGCCGCGAACCGCCACCGGGGCGCCCACGGCGCTCCCTTGACTTCCGATCCACGCGATATATCGTGTCTATCGAGAGACGCGATATGTTGCGTTGTCGGCGTTGACCCGGCGTGCCCGGGTGACCCCAAGGAGGGGCGAAATGAGCGGAACCCCCGGCTCACGGGAGTGGACGGTCACCGAGCCGCACAAGATGGTCTTCGACGCAGGCGTCGACACCCTGCACGTCCGGATCGTCAACGGTGCCGTCAACGTGGTCGGCGTCGACGAGGGCCCGGCGCGGCTGGAGGTGAGCGAGCTCGACGGCCCCCCGCTGATCGTGTCGCACGAGGGCGGCACGCTCACCGTCACCTACGAGGACCTGCCCTGGAAGGGCCTGCTCAAGTGGCTCGACCGCAAGGGCTGGCGGCGGCACGCCGTCGTCTCGCTCGCGGTCCCGCAGCGCACCAGCGTGTCGGTGGGGGTGGTCGGGGCGAACGCCGTGATCTCGGGGATCTCGGACCGCACCGCCGTACGGGGCGTCAACGGCGACATCACGCTGGTCGGCCAGGCCGGCCCGGTGACCGCCGAGACGGTCGCGGGGAACGTGGAGGCCCAGGCGGTCTCCGGCGACCTGCGGGTCAACACCGTCTCCGGCGACCTGACCGTGGTCGAGGGCAGCGGCGCCGCCGTCAAGGCCGACTCGGTCAGCGGCAACATGGTGCTCGACCTGGACCCGCGCAGCGGCGCGGACGTCCGCCTGACCTCGGTCTCCGGGGAGATCGCGATCCGCATCCCGGAGCCCGGGGACGCCGAGGTGGACGCCAACACCACCAGCGGCGACGTCTCCTGCGCCTTCGACGAGCTGCGGGTCAGCGGGCAGTGGGGCGCCAAGCGGATCTCCGGCCGGATGGGGTCCGGCGGCTCCCGGCTGAAGGCCACCACGGTGTCGGGCGCGATCGCGCTGCTGCGCCGCCCGCCCCAGGAGGACCACGGACCCGCGGACGCCGATCCGTTCCGGAAGGACGTCTGAGATGGCCCCCGTCTTCGCCCACGGCCGGCTCCGCCTCTACCTGCTCAAGCTGCTGGACGAGGCCCCCCGTCACGGCTACGAGGTGATCCGGCTGCTGGAGGAGCGCTTCCACGGCCTGTACGCCCCCTCCGCCGGCACCGTCTACCCGCGGCTGGCCAAGCTGGAGAAGGAGGGCCTGGTCACCCACTCCACGGAGGGCGGCCGCAAGGTGTACTCGATCACCGACGCGGGCCGCGCGGAACTCGCCTCCCGCAGCGACGAGATCGCCGACCTGGAGAACGAGATCCGCGACTCCGTCTCCACGCTCGCCGCCGAGATCCGCGAGGACGTCCGCGGCGCCGCGGGCGACCTGCGGCGCGAGATCCGGGCGGCCGCCCAGCAGGCGGCGCACACCCAGCCGAAGTCCTCCCCGGCGGACTGGAAGGAGCAGATGCGCCGCTCCAAGGAGGAGATCCGGCAGGCCCGCGAGGAGGCCCGCACCGCCAAGCGCGCCGCCAAGGAGGCCCAGGACGCCGCACGGGACGAGGTGCAGCGCATCGCGCGCCGCGTCCAGGAGGAGGTCCAGGACCACGTCCGGCGCGGCGACTGGCAGACCGGCGTCCGCGAGGGGCTGGCGGAACTCACCCGGGAGCTGGGCCAGTTCGGCCGCACCTCCACCTCCTGGCCGCCGTACGTGAAGCCCGAGCCCGCCGAGGCGCCCGAGTGGGGCGCGGAGGACGCCGCCGTGACCGAGGACCCTGCCCGCGACCTGGAGCGCCTGCTGGACCGCTTCCGCGACGACGTCCGCGACGCCGCCCGCGACAACGGCGTGGACGCCGAGCAGTTGCGCGAGGTCCGCCGCCATCTGTCCACGGCGGCCGCCCACATCGGCGTCGTGCTGCGCGGCAAGCACAAGGGCCGGGACTAGGCCGCGTCGTCAAAGGAGCGCCGGCCGCCCGGAGGGCGGGCCCAGCGGCGTCTGGTGCGGTGCATCGTAAGGCGGAGAGTCGTCCTCGTAGTGGGCTACTCGGACGATTCGACAACGCAGCGAGGTGCCGTGCCAGGCGCCGCTGGGCAGGCGGGACTTTGACGACACGGCCTAGCCGCAGGGCCCGGACGGGGTCGTCCCCGATGCGTCAGGGCCCCGCCGGCGGGGCGGAAGTCCGGACCCGGGCGGGGCCCGCAGCGCAGGACGTAGGGAGTTCCCCGATGCCGCGGCCCCCGTCCGCTGGCAGGCTCTCCGATGCGACGGCACCGGCTCCGGCCGGGCGCCGTCGGGTGCGCGCCGGCCCAGGGGGAGCCGTGCCCGCGGCCCGGCGGTGGCCCGGCCGGTCGACTGCCCGGTGGCCACAGTGCCGCGGACCGGGGTGTCCGAGGCGGCGGGAATCCCGGTGGCCCCATGACGACGGCCGTCCCGCGCGGTGCGGGGCGGAGTTCTTGGCCGATCGGACGGAGGTGGTGACCGTGACCCCCAGGAACGCCCGTGAACCCCGCAGGACCCAGGGCGGCACCCGGAACGGCGCACGCGAGACGGCCACCGCAGGAACCGGCTCGGGCACGCTCCGCGGGAGCGTCGTCCGGCTCGTCGGCCTGGTCGCCGAAAGCCTCAGGGGGGCGGCCGCCGAGGCACCCGAGGTCGTCGACCTCGACCGGCCGCCCCGCTCCCGCGCGGAAGTCGCCATGCGCAGGCCCGCCGTCGGGGAATCCCCCCGGGGCAGGATCGCCGCGCGCATGGCGGCTCCCCCGACGCTCCCCCGGCCGGGCGCACCCGCGG
>NZ_JARAVK010000356.1:0-7269 GCF_033792765.1 Streptomyces sp. PA03-6a
GGCGATGACGCTGCCGTCGGAGGGGGTGGTGCGGGGGACGGTCTGCTGGACGACGTAGGTGTAGCGGGTGGTGGCGGTCTCGACGAGGAGGGTGTCGCCGGGGCGGAGCCGGTCGATGCGGCGGAAGGGTTCGCCGTGGGTGTTGCGGTGGCCGGCGAGGGCGAAGTTGCCGGGCTGTCCGGGCCCGGCGGTGTGCGGGTAGTGGCCGGCGTATCCGTGGTTGAGGACCTTGGCGCGGCTGATGCCTTCGGCGATGGGGGCGGTGACGCCGATGCGGGGGATGCGGAGGACGGCGTAGGCCTGGGAGGGGCGCGGGCCGGCGGTGGTGTTGCCGGTGCGGGTGGCGGTGCCGTTGCTCAGGGAGCGGCTTGTGGGTGCGGTGCCGGCGGCGACGGAGGCGGTGGATTCCTCCGATGTATCGGAGGTGTGGGCGTCGTCCCACTGCCGTTCCAGGGCGGTCACCCGGTGGGCGGCGGCGGATTGCGCCCGCAGGTTGGTCCACCACAGTTGATGGGCGACGAGCAGCAGGAGGACGGCGCCGAGGGTGAGGGCGGCTTCGCCGGCGCCCCACAGCGCGCGTCCCTGCCAGCGCAGCGGGGCGTGGGCGCGGGTGGGCATGCGGGCACCGTAGATGACGCCGCGTCAGATTCCCAGGGTCGCGGCCCTGCCCGCTGCCCCGCCCGCGGGCCCCGTCACCCGGCCAGGAGCCGGGACACGCTGTAGATGGCCAGGCCCGCCAGGGCGCCCACGACGGTGCCGTTGATCCGGATGAACTGCAGGTCGCGCCCGACGTTGGCCTCGATCTTGCGGGTGGTCTGCTCGGGGTCCCAGCCGGCGATGGTGTCGGTGATCAGTGCGGTGATCTCGTCGCGGTAGGTGGTGACCACGTACGTGGCGGCGTCCTCCAGCCAGCCGTCGATCTTGGCGGTCAGCCGGGGGTCCTCGGTCATCCGCGCACCCAGCGACAGCAGTGAGGCCCGGGCGCGCAGCCGCAGCTCGCTGCGCTCGTCCTCGGCGGCGGCGACGATCATGCCGCGGACCGAGCCCCACGCGGACTCGATGAGGTCCTGGACCTCGTTGCGGGCGATCAGGTCCTTCTTGAGCCGTTCGACGCGGGCCCGGGTGTCCGGGTCGGACTGCAGCTCGAAGGCGAAGTCGGCCAGGAAACGGTCGATGGCGCCGCGGGCAGGGTGCTCGGGCATGTCCCGCATCTCGGCGGTGAAGCGCACGAGTTCCTTGTAGACGCGTTCACCGACCCGGCGGTCCACGAAGCGCGGTGTCCAGCCGGGGGCGCCCTCCTGGACGGCGTGCATCACCGAGTCGGAGTGCTCGACCAGCCAGTCGTGGGCCCGGACGCAGACCAGGTCGACCACCCGCCGGTGCCCGCCGTCGGCGACGACGCGCTCCAGCATCTTCCCTATCCCCGGGGCGATCTCCTGGGCATCGGCGCGGCGGGTGATGGCCTCGCCGACCACCGCCTGGACGTCGGAGTCGCGCAGCACGGTGAGGGCGCCGCGCAGCGCCGCGGCGCCCTGCTCGGTGACGCGGTCGGCGTGTTCGGGGTGCTCCAGCCAGGCGCCGAGCCGCCGTGCGATGCCGACCTTGCGCAGCCGGGTGCGGACGACCTGCGGGGACAGGAAGTTCTCACCGACGAAGTCGCCGAGGGTGCGGCCGAGCGCGTCCTTCTTGGTGGGGATGATCGCGGTGTGCGGGATGGGCAGGCCGAGCGGCCTGCGGAAGAGCGCGGTCACCGCGAACCAGTCGGCGAGGGCACCGACCATGCCGGCCTCGGCGGCGGCCGCGACGTAGCCGGACCATCCGCCGGCTCCCGCCGACTCGGCCCACTTGGCCAGCGCGTAGACCGCGGTGGCCACCAGCAGCAGGCCGGTGGCGATCACCTTCATGCGTCGTACGCCCCGCCGCCGGCCCTCGTCGGCGGGGCTGTATGAGAACGCCGGAGTCGGGTCTTGGTCCGATCCGGTCACCGGGGCCGTTTCCATCCGTCGTATCCACTCCTTCCGCGTATCGTCCACACCACACTCTTCGAGTGGAACGAACAACGAGTTCCCGGCGTCCGACAATGCAGACGGGCAGGCCCGACGTCTCCATGGGATCATGGCGGCAGCGGATCGCGCCGGTTTCCCGCCCTTTGATCCCAGGAGTGAAGCACCGCATGGCCAGATCGACGGGTTATGCACTGCTCGCCGGAATTGTCGCGCTGGTCGCGGTCATCTCCGCCGCGATCTTCGTCACCGTCAGCCGTGCCGACGGCTCCGGCCGCTCCGGGCAGGACACGGTGGGGGCCGGACTCCCGGGTGTCCCCAACCAGGCCGCGCCCGCGGCGTCGGGTGCGTGGGTGGGCACCTGGTCGACGTCTCCCGTCGGGGGCGAGCCGAACAGGCCTGACGGCTACGCCGGGTGGTCGATCCGCAACGTCGTGCACACCAGTGTCGGCGGCACCTCGGCGCGCGTCCACCTCTCCAACCTCTTCGGCCGGTCGCCGCTGCTGATCGGCCGGTCGACGGTCGCCGTCGCGGCGGACCCGGGGTCGCCTGCCGCGGCGGACGGCACGATGCGGCCGCTGACCTTCGGCGGGCGGACGTCGGTGCGGATCCCCGCGGGGGGCGAGGTCGTCAGCGATCCCGTCCAACTGGCCGTGCCACACGCGGCGGACCTGCTCGTCACGACGTACACGCCGAAGGCCTCTGGCCCGGTGACGTACCACCCGCGGGCGCAGCAGACCTCGTTCATGGCGGCCGGTGAGCGCACCGCGCGGACCGACGGTTCCGGGTACACCACCTTGACCCCGTACTGGCGCTACGTCACGGGGGTCGACGTCTTCACGCGGCAGGCGGCCGGGTCGGTGGTGCTGTTCGGCGACTCGATCACCGACGGCATCACCTCCACCTCCGGCGCGAACCACCGCTGGCCGGACCGCCTTGCGACGCGGCTGCGCGGCTCCGGAGACCGGGGGCTGCGGCTGGGCGTCCTCAACCAGGGGATCAGCGGCAACCGGGTGCTGCGCGACGGCGAGAACGGCGGCAATCCCAGCGGCCTGAGCCGCCTCGACCGCGACGCGCTCTCCCAGACCGGCGTCCGCACGCTCGTCGTCGAGCTGGGCATCAACGACGTCATGCGACCGCCGCAGCGGACCGGCGCGGAGGAGATCCTCTCCGGGCTGCGGGAGATCGTGGCGCGCGGTCATGAGCGCGGGCTGCGGGTGCTGGGTGCGACGCTGACCCCGTGCGGTGGCCACCCCGGCTCCAACACGCACACCGAGGCGGTGCGGCAGCAGGTGAACGCCGCGATCCGGGCGGGCACGGTCTTCGACGAGGTGATCGACTTCGACCGGGCGCTGCGCGACCCCGACCGTCCCTCCGCGCTGCTGCCCGCCTACGACTCCGGCGACCATCTGCACCCCAGTGACGCCGGCTACCTGCGCATGGCGGAAACTGTGGAGTTGTCGCTGCTCAAGGGCGGCGCGGCGGCCAAGGTGTGACGAGTACGGACGGACGGCGACACCCATGACGGAGCACGCGGGCGGTCTGCCCGGCTACGCGGAGCACTTCAGCGAGCCCGAGGGCTACCTGGACTTCGCCCGCTACGGTCCGCCCTCGCGGGACGTCCTCGACGCCACGGCGGCCGCGCTGGCGGCCTCCGCCGAGGCCGACCACACCACCGTCAACGACCTGATGCGGGCCGAGCCGCGCGCCCGGGCCGCGGCGGCCCGGCTGGCGGGTACGGACACCGGGCACGTGGCGCTGCTGCCCAACGCCTCCATCGGGATCTTCCACGCCGCCTTCGGCGTGCCCGGCGGCGCCGTCCTGGTGCCCTCGGCCGACTTCCCGGCCAACCACTACCCGTGGCGGCGCACGGCCGCCCTCGGCCGGGCGGTGCCGCGCTGGCTGGACGGCGCGCCGACCCCGGACGCGGTGCGCGAGGCGCTGACGGACGACGTGGTGGCGGTCTCGATCAGCGCCGTGGACTTCCGCACCGGCTACCGGGCCGACCTCGCGGCGCTGCGCGAGGTGATCGGCGACCGGCTGCTCGTGGTGGACGCGATGCAGGCGTTCGGCGTCGTCGAGCAGCCGTGGCAGGCGGCGGACGTGGTTGTGGCGGGCGGCCAGAAGTGGCTGCGGGCCAGCTGGGCGACCGGGTTCGCGGCGCTGTCGGACCGGGCCCTGGAGCGGCTTGAGCCCACGCTGACGGGGTGGACCGGGGTCGAGGACGTCGCCGTCTTCGACGACACCGAGCACCCGGTCGCGCCGGACGCGCTGCGCTGGAGCATCACCAATCTGAGCCCGGTGACGGCCGCGGCCTTCGCTGCGGCGCTGGAGCTGGTCGAGGGCGTGGGGGTGGCCGCCGTCGAGGCGCACGTCGCGCGCCGGGTCGACGAGCTGATCGACGTGGTCCGCTCGGCCGGCGGGAAGGTGCTGTCCCCGGTGGCCCGCGCCGAGCGGGCGGGCATCGTGTCCTTCGCGCTGCCCGACGTGGACCCGGAGCGGATCGCCAAGGCGCTGCACGCGCACGGGGTCACCCCTTCGGTGCGGGCGGACTCCGTCCGGCTGTCGGCCCACGCGTCGACCACGACGGGCGCCGTGGAGCGCGTGCGCGCCGCGCTGGCCTCGCTGCGCTGACCGGCCGCGCCGCGGTGGGGCGGGGCAGGTGAGGGCGGACCTCGCGAACAGTGCCTGGCCGGTGCGGACGTACGTCAACGTCATGGACCGGTCGTAGCCCCCCTGGTGGGGGCGTTCGTGCCGGAGGGCGCGGTAGGTGTATGCGGTGATGGAGCCGAAGGCGGTGTGTCGGTGAGGACGCCGGCCGCGGGGGCCACCCGGTAGGTGGCGTGGCGCCGGAGGCCGCTCGCCGCCACGGTCGCGTACCGGTGCGTGGTCCCTCCTCCCGGTGCGGGGAACGGCTCCACCCGTTCGCGCGCAAGCGCCCGGCCTTGCTCGTGGTGACCGCCGGGTGCCGCGGAGTTTCACCCGCCGGGGTGGTGGGCGTCACGCTTTCGGCCTGTCACAGGCTTGTCACGGATGCGCCGCGATGACTCCATTTGTCCCGATGGTGGGAGAGTGTCCGGCGGGTCGTACGGCACGATTGACCCAAGATGTTCCGCCGGCGGCACAACCCTCGGCGGCCGCGGAGGAGTCAGTACAGACATGAGCAGCAGCAACGCTTCCCCCGGCGGCTGGGAGAACCGGCCTTCCGGCAAGAAGCCGAAGCGCACCGGTGCCCGCAGACTGATCCCGAGCTGGCGCGCGGTGCTCGGCGCGTTCCTGTTGGTCGTGCTGGCGTGCGCGGGGGCGTTCATCATCGGCTACCAGCTGGTCGACATCCCCAAGGCGAACGCGGGTGCGGTCGCGCAGAGCAACGTCTACCTGTACTCCGACGGCACCCAGCTCGCCCGGGACGGTGCGGTCAACCGCGAGAACGTGGGCCTGGACCAGGTGTCCGAGGTCGCCCAGCACGCCACGCTGGCCGCCGAGGACCGCAACTTCTACCACGAGTCCGCGATCAGTCCGAAGGCGATGCTGCGCGCGGCGTGGAACACCGTCACCGGCAAGGGCAAGCAGTCCGGTTCGACCATCACCCAGCAGTACGTCAAGAACTACTACCTCAACCAGGAACAGACGGCGGTCCGCAAGGCCAAGGAGTTCTTCATCGCGATCAAGCTGGACCGCGAGAAGACCAAGGAGGAGATCCTCGAGGGCTACCTCAACACCAGCTACTACGGCCGCAACGCCTACGGCATCCAGGCCGCCGCCCAGGCCTACTTCGGCAAGGACGCCGACGAACTCGACGCCGCCGAGGGCGCGTACCTGGCGACCCTGCTCAACGCGCCCAGCGAGTACGACATCGTGGCCCACCCGGAGAACAAGGCCAAGGCTCAGGCGCGCTGGGACTACGTGCTGGACGGCATGGTCAAGGAGGGCTGGCTGAGCGAGGGCGAGCGCGCCGGGCTGAAGTTCCCGACCCCGCAGAAGGCCAAGGCCGCCACCGGGATGTCCGGTCAGCGCGGCTACCTGGTCGAGGCCGTCAAGGACTACCTGTACGGGGCCGGGATCCTGGACGAGGAGACGCTGCGCTCCGGCGGTTACCGCATCACCACCACCATCGACCGCAAGAAGGAGAAGGCCTTCGTCAAGGCGGCCGAGGAGCAACTCCTGGACAAGCTCGACCCGAAGAAGCACCCGGTGGACAAGTTCGTGCGGGTCGGCGGCGCGTCCATCGACCCGGCCACGGGCAAGGTCGTCGCGATGTACGGCGGCGTCGACTACACCAAGCAGTTCGTCAACAACGCGACCCGCGCCGACTACCAGGTGGGCTCCACCTTCAAGCCGTTCATCTTCGCCTCCGCCGTCCAGAACGACTCCACCACCCAGAGCGGCCGGCGCATCACCCCGTACACCGTGTACGACGGCCGGAACAAGCGCGAGGTCATCGGGCCGGACGGCCCCACCGGCTACGCCCCGGGGAACGAGGACGGCGTCTCCTACGGGCCGATCACCGTCACCAATGCCATGGACAAGTCCGTGAACTCGGTCTACGCCCAGATGGCGCAGGACGTCGGCCCGGGCAAGGTCAACGACACGGTGCGGGCGCTGGGCATGCCGGAGAAGGTGAAGCTGGTGACCACCCCGGCGATGGCGCTCGGCACGATGACGGCGAGCCCGCTGGACATGGCGCAGACCTACGCGACGCTCGCCAACCACGGCCGCTACGTCCCGTACACCATGGTGGTGAAGATCACCAAGAACGGGCACGACGTCCAGCTGCCCACGCGCCGGCCCACGCAGGCCGTCCACCGCGAGGCCGCCGACACCACGACCTCCATCCTGCGTTCGGTGGTCCGGGGCGGCACCGCCACCGCGGCGCAGGCCGCGGGCCGGCCCGCCGCGGGCAAGACCGGCACGGCGGAGGAGGACAGGGCCGCCTGGTTCGCCGGCTACACCCCGGACCTGGCCACCGTCGTCGCCGTGATGGGCCAGGACTCCCAGACCGGCGCCCAGAAGAAGCTCTACAACGTCACGGGACTGCCCCGGGTCAACGGCGGCGGCTACCCCACGCAGATCTGGGCCCAGTACACGGCCGACGCGCTGGAGGGGACGCCGGAGAAGAGCTTCAAGCTGCGGCTGGAGCCCGGGGCCCAGGCCCCGGGCTCCAGCCGCCACTGCGGGCCGGACCCACTTCCCCATCTCCAGCGCCACAGACCACCCCAACAACCGTATGACATATTTCAGATTCAAAAAAAAAAAAAAAACCAAA
>NZ_JARAVK010000357.1:0-7205 GCF_033792765.1 Streptomyces sp. PA03-6a
CCAGTGCAGGGTGTGTTCCGTGTCCCTGACTGGTGGTTTGAGGACGAACGCTCGCAGAAGCCGTACGAGTTCGGGGCAGGTCAACGGGACGAGACGGGGCGGTTCGGCAGGGACTATCGTGGTCGTGGCGGCGGTGGTCAATGCCCCTCGTGTACGGCGTCTGGTGTCTGGGGTGTCTTGGCGTTTAGGGAATCTCTGCACTGAACACTGAACGCTGCCTTTACGTCGATGCGTGCCACCGCTGTATCCGACAGCTCGGGCTGCAGGCCGACGGGAAGGGCCAACACCTGCGGTGTTGGCGGTGGGTGGGAGCCTTGTCGCTATGGATGAGTTGCCGTGCCGGGTGTACGGCGCTTTCGCCGATGACCCGACGCCGCGTCGGGGACATGTGTACCGGGAGTTGTGCGGTGGCCCGTTGGACAGGCTGCTGGTGGATGTCACGGGGTGGACGGAGACCGAGCGGGCCACCGGCGCGGCGCTGCGGACCGATATCGGGCAGTGCGGGCCGGGCGGACGCGCGGTGTATGCGCCGCGCTCGGAGGACGCCCGGGTGTGGGAGTGGCAGCACGACGCTTGCTGACCGGGACTCGGGGCTCGAAGGGGCTCCTTCTCGGTTGGGCTCATGGTGCCCAGGGTTCTGTCAGTATGGGCTGGTGACGGCAGGTGATGACCGGCAGGCTCTGGGCCTGGGGAGCCTGGAGGAAGCGGCGACGGGGCTGCGGGAGGCCGAGGCTGCTGTGGTGATGGCCCGCCGCCGGTTGAACGAGGCGATCGTCGCTGCGGTACAGGCGGGGGACAGCATCGCGGGGGTTGCCGAGCGTACGGGCCGGGATATCACTGAGGTCCGGAACCTGCTGGCTGCCGTCCTTGGCCAGCGATTCTGACCTCCGAAACCCAGATTCCGGTGCGCGGTCGTGCCCACAGACCTCCGGTGTGGTGGAGTTGTCTAGGACTGAACCACACGGAAGCCTTGGTGTCCCACCGTAATGCCCGGCTGACCGTTCATGGCAGACGGCTGCTGGCGGCCGAAATGGGCATCTCCCGCGCCACGTCCCACAAGTGGGTCCGTCGCTGGCGAGCTGAGTTCGAAGCAAGCGTCGCCGACCGCCCCAGCCGCGTACGCACGACACCGCATCGAACTGTGGCAGCCGTATAGGCCCGGGTCTGCCGGCTCCGCCAGACCCGCAAAGCTCGGCCCCGCAGGCCTCGGCCCGAACCTGGGCCTGCCGCTATCGGCGCGTGCTGTCTACCCTGCAACGGAGCGGGGGAGAAACCAGGGTTCAATCTGGCACGCAAATTCACTGTCCCCGAAGAGAAATGCGTAAGAATTTGTGTTCGTATGATCCGCCTGTACCGTGGAGTGGACGTGACAGACCCTCAAAAGCCTCCCCTGACGCCTGAACGTCGAGCAGCGTTGATGGCGGAGCTGCGGTTGTACCAGCGGCTCGCCGAAAGGGCAGAAACTGAACTTAAAAGACATATCGCTAGGGCATCCCACGAGGGAATGGCTCTGCGGGAGATCGCCGGCGTGCTCAGCTTGAAGAGTTCACACGCCGCTCTGCGATGGCGGGATGAGGGCGAGCGGGCAGGCGCGTAATCCGATCTCCCGGCGTAGACACCCACCGGTCGGCCGCCTTGCCACCGACCGGCCTCTACTCCGGGCCTGGCCACGGTGCTCCCGCAAGCTTGCCTGCCTCTGTGGTGCTGCCTGCTCGTCGGTGAGCAGGACGACCTGGACGCTGAACTCGATCGTCGTCTGACCCAGGTCACGGCCGTGCGGTGAACCAGTTCGGGCACGTTGTTCTGGACGACACTGCCATAGTCGCTGCGAGCCGTGGCAACCTGCTCGCCTCCCGCCTCATCCACCGCGCCCACGCCGAACCTGGCTGGCACCTGTACGCACCCGCCTGCGCCCTGGTCGAAGCCGACCGCGCCCGCCCGGGCACCGCTGAGCACATTGCGGCCCCGCCGGGCATCACCGTCGTCGACCTCGACCTGTCCGCAGCCCGCGAGGTCACCTGGGCCCAAGCTCACACCCGCCACAGTGCTCTGCCTACTCCGGAACGTCCCGACGGTGCGGTCATCGCCACCGCCGCTCCGGATCAGTGGGCCGGTCAGCCCGTCAGGAGCCTCGACCTCACCCGAGCCCGAGGCGAAGCCGCGCTCTTCCCCCGCTCGCCCGCGCGTTCAAGCAGGCCGACCGTGACGTCAGGCGTATGGCAGGGGCAGCGCGTGACGGTCTGGGTGGCATGACGCGCCAGGATTAGCAGTGCTGCGGTCAGGGCCTGGGCTTCCTAGGGGTGCAAACCCTGCAGTTCACCGTCTGGGATCGCGCCAGGGGATGCGACTCCGCGGCTATCGATGTAAATGCTGGTTCCCAGCCCTGCATCCTGGGGGACTGTGGACATTTCTGCAGTCTTCTTCAGGTTGGAGGCTCGGAAGAATTGTAGGTCCAGTACTCGAAGAATCCGCATGTCAATGCCTCGGTGACTGTATGGCCTGCTTCAATCAAGCGTTGGGTGAGTTGCATCGGAGGTGTAGGAGACCTGGCTGGGCCGGGGCTAGAAGTGCGTTCCAAAATGTATTGAATGACGCTCTGTGCGATGATCGGCAATTCAATCAGTGATTCGCGTCTTTCCGCCCACTCGAAACCCATTCCGCGGATCTGGGTGGCGGTTTGCTCGCTCCATTGACCTGAGCCAGAAACGACTTCTATGAGTGCGGCGAACAAGTCTTGCCGTAACAGGAGATGATATTCGTCAGAGAACGTGTGACTGAGGTCGGAGGAGTGGTGGTTTGCCCTGAGGGATGTCGGCGAGGGAGTGCTCATGCTGATGAGTTAAGCAGTAGTTCATCAAAGTGACATCAGAGCAGGGTAAAAAGAAGGTAAGGCGGCGGAGGCCGCAAATGGCATGGGGGTTCAATAGCAGGTCGCTGAAATGCGATACGGCAGGGGCTCGGCCACAATCTTGAGCGGGATGCGAGCAGCCGGGTTATGTCTCTCGGTTGGTCTCTGTGCCCGGAGTGCCAGCGGCGGATGCTCGTGGTGTTGTTACCGGACGAGTTGCCCCCAACGGTGCCGCCCTTGGCAACGCTGTCGGCGCTTATGGTCAGGAACCGCGAACACGGATTACGTTTGGACGTCTCTTCCGTGTGGCGCGCCAGGCGTCCCGGACGCCCTGAAAATCTGGAGCCACCCCGGACTCAGCTGGCTGCATCTACCGGGGCGTACCGAGGGCGTCGAGTTCTGCGTGCGACCTGCCGCAGGGATGTCATCTGATAGTTGATGATGCTGTCTGATCCATAGTCAAGTAGAGCTGCGGTGCCCGGGATTGGGACGGCAACTGGCAGGGATGTTCTACGTGCTGGCCGTCATTTAGGGCTTCGGCGGCTGCCCCGCTAAGGGCCACAGCGGGAGGAATGCTGTTTGCTGGTAGTTGGTAAGTGGCATCGGTGAAGGTGGTGTTCCAGTGCGGGGCATTAAACCTCGACCGGCAAGCGATTTTTCGATCGGCCGATTCCAGCCGCCTGAAACTGTCGCTCACCTTCTATGAACCTAGCGATTTGATTGCTGTAGGGTCGCGGTGAAGGCTGAATCTTGGTTTCGCGCTGGTTTGCTTGAGGAATCACCGAAACGCTCGCATTTATCGAGGTGTGGATTATGCTTGAAAGAGTGGTACGTCCTGCGGTTGGTCTCGAAGGTGGTAGGCGTCTATTTGGAGCCTTCGGGGTGGCTATTCTCCTCGCAGTGGCGGCAGTTTTTGCGAGTGTTCTGCTCGCGCAGCCTGCTTCCGCAAATGACACCCTTCACTACAAGGGGGCCGTAGCCGAGACAGATGACAATCCGGGCAATGGCGCTGCAAGCTGGATCTGGATTTCGGCGGGAAGTTTGAATTGGGATTTTCGTGCCGCCAACCTCGAATACCAACTTATCAATGGAACCAGTGACGTCCTCTATGCGAATAGGGGAGAGGCGGTAGCCCGGAGCTTGAATTCCGAGCTCAAGGCCATCAGGCTCTGCGTGTATACCAATTACGGAGACGGTTACTACTGCAGCGACTGGCGGTACTACGCGTAGAAAAGGCTCAGGGGCCGGGCTGGGAGGCGCTGGTCCGGAGACGGGAGCACGGGCGCGGGGGCGGGGCCGGGCACGCTGTGCATCACTTCGGCGGCAAGCACGTCACCAGAGATGGCACCCTACTGCTACTTCATGGCGCAGCGATTATCGCGCAGCCCGAAGTTCCCTCCATTATGATCTAGTTGGTGTTCCGAAGGGTTGCGAAGCCGGACCGGAGGCACACCGCTCGGCTTCCCACCTCGGTTCTTGCCCCGAAGTGGGAGGCCAAATCGAGCATGGTGAAATCAGCGCCGGCTGGGGTTTGTCCCGGCCGGGCCGTTCACTGCGCCGCAGTGGGGGCATCGAGTTCCGCCTGCCGGTCTTCGGTGAGCTGTTCGATGTATTTGCGGGGCGCTTGGAGGCTTCCCTCGCGGGCGTGGAACTGCCGGGCCGAAGACTCACCGCCCACCTGTCCGCCTGCGTATGAGGCTTCCGGCGGCCCCGCACCCGACCCAGGCCAGATGGGTCGTCGATGTTGTCGCGGTCCATCGATGAGGCGTGCGTGGCCAGCACGATGACTGGCCCGACCCCTGCCCGCAGCGCGAGCCGGTCCCGTAACTCGAGGACCTCGTCGTCTTCCAGCGTGCACACCGCCACCATGGGCCCGTGATGCCTGAGCCGGCGCCAGGCCTGCGCGTCCGCACCTGCAGTCCGGGGTGGGAACCATGGCCGGGACCCGGCCCTGCCGGAACAGGTTCAGCGCGGCGTTGATGGTCTTCCCAGACCTCGTTGCCGGGACCAGCGTGCTTGCGCACTGTCCGCCGGGACCCGCGCCCGCCCCGGAAAGCGCGCCCACCGGCGGATCCGCGCCTGTGTATCGACTTGGTGCCCTGGAAGCCGCCCTCCCGGCAGGCCCCGCTCCTTCTCCCGCCACGGCCCAGTCCTCACCCACTGCCGCGCTACCGGCTAAGTTCCACTGAGCTTCGGGGTACCGCCTGTTACTGATCGGCGCTGAGCTTCTGGTCAGCGCCGTGGAGTGTGCTTGGCGGTGCCCAACACAGCAGCCCCCGTGGGCGTCACCCCGCCGACCCGTGATCGGTAGGTCGGTGGGGCTGCTCAAACCCGCCGGGTAGGGACGCTGGTTGCGGCCCCACCCGGTTCGCACTCGACGATGTCAGCGCAGGCCGAATGCCCGGGTGATCGTCTGTGAGACGGCGTTGCCTGCGTTGTCCCGGGCGGTGACGCGGAGCGTGGCGAAGCCTGCGGACTTCGGGGCACGCAGGGCCGTGCGCCAGCCGTCACCGCTGCGGTCCAGATCGGCCCGCTGCCAGGTCTTCCCGTCGTCGTAGGAGACCTCAAGTGAGGGCTTCCCGATGGCGGCGGTCGTTCCGGGCAGGTGCGAGGCGGTGACCGTCACCTTGGCGTGCCGGTCGGCCCGCCCGGCCTTGTCGGTGTCGACCCCGTAGTCGAGCTGGATCAGCGGCAGGGACACCGAGGATTCGCTGCCGGTGGCCGCGGAGGTGAAGTTCCACTCGGTGAGTGTGTGCGTCGAGTAGGGGTTGGTCCAGTTCGCCCGATCGTTGTCGACGACCAGCCGGTACGGCAGCCGCTCGGGGGCGAGCCCGGTGACGGGCAGGAACTCGGCATTGCCCCAGTCAAGCTGCCGGTCGCCCTGGTAGAGCGACATCCAGTCCTTGACGTCATAGTTGCCGTAAGCCTCGCCGACGTGGCCGGAGCCGGAGTCGCCCCAGCCGGGCGCCGGGATGTAGACGGTGTCGAGGTAGCGGACCGGCTGGAAGTCGATCGGTCCCATGCGGGGGCGCTGGATCGGGCCGAACCACCTCACCTTCCCGGTCTTCCCTGCAGCGTAGCGCAGGGGCTCGATTGAGTGCTGTCCGGTCTCGCCTGCGATGAAAGCGTCGTCCCTCCATTCGGTGCCACCGGTGACCCAGTCGGTGTGGTCGCCCTGCGCAGGGGCGGTGAGCTGGTTGCCGACGGTCCAGCCGCGCCAGAGGTCGGGGCGGAACTCCATGGCCTTGCCCTGGCGGTGGTTGCGGAAGGAGACGTCCACCTTGGCCAGGTTGCGCTGTGCGACGTGCCAGGTCGGGTCCGCGGGGACGGCGCCGGTCCAGTGGTGCACCACGTCGTAGAGGTAGTCGGTGGTGGGGTTCGAGGTGACCTTCAGTTTGACCGAGCCGCGGCCGAGCGAGCCGATGAGGTCGGCGCCCTGGTCGGCGTTGAGGGTCGCCACGGTCAGGGGAGCGCGGCTCTCCGGGCTCCACGGGGACTCGTCCCAGGGCTGCAGCCGGCCGATGCCGTCGTTGACGACGAGGAGCAGCTGCGCGCCGGCCGCCGCGGCGGCCTCCGCCTGTGCCTGGATTCCGGCCGGGTCGCCGCCCCGCACCACCACGGCCTTGCCGTGCACGTTCCTCCGCGCGAGTTCGTCGGCCGTGCCCTGGCCGGCGTAGACCGCCGTGAGGGTCCGGGTGCCGACGGGCAGCGGCTCGGCCCCGCGCTTGACCAGCGGCTCGGCGTAGGTCCTCGACTTCGTCGCGAGGGTCAGCGCCGGCTGCTCCAGGCGGAAGCGGGCACCGAACTCGAACTCGCCGTCGGTGACCTTCTTGCCGGTCGGGAGCGCCCAGATGCTGTCGTAGATGTCGTTGGGCAGGATGGACGACTCGACCAGGCTGTCGCTGAGGGAGCGGTGGATGTCGAGGCGGGGTGCGACAGCCGTGGTCTGTTGCGGTGCGCGGGCCAGGATCTGGCGGGTCTTGCGGCCGTCGAGGGTGACGGTCCTGTCCTGGTCCATCTGGATGTCGTTGAAGGCGAGGAGTGCCTTGCCCAGGGAGTGCGGGCCGTTGGCTCCTTGGACGTCCGCGGTGAGCCAGCCGCTGTAGGTTCCGACGGGCAGCCGTGCGGTGTCGGTGCCGGACTCGTCGAGGTCCGTTGTCGTGAACAGGCCCTCGGCGGTGAGCATGACCCGGCCGGCCAGCGGCTTGCCGGAACGGTCCTTGGCGTTGATCGTGAGGGTTTGTCGCTGGCCTTCCTTAGTGGGCATTTAGAGATGCTCTATGCCGGTAAGTAACTTTCATGGCTGCCAGGCTTAGGGTGTTTATCCCATACGTACACCATCGCGCCCGTCGATCTG
>NZ_JARAVK010000358.1:0-7163 GCF_033792765.1 Streptomyces sp. PA03-6a
GGCCTGGACCCGGTCGGGTGCGGCGGGCTGCTCCGCACGCTCGGGGGTGCCCCACGACACGCGGGGCACGGGGTCCTGCCGGGCCGGGTCGGCAGCCCACGCCCGCTCCGGGGCGGGTTCCGGACGGGACTCCCGCCGCGGCTGCTCCGCGGGGCGCGGCTGCGGCTGCGCCTGTGCCTGCAGCCCGGTGAAGGTGCCGGTGCCGGGTCCGCGTTCGGCCCTCGGCGCCAGCGGGTCCTCGTCCAGGAACATCGGCCCGGACTCCTCCAGCGCGGGGGTCCACGGCGTCGCCGCCGGGGTCTGCGGCACCGGGGGCGCGGGCGGCGGTGCCAGCGCGGGGCCGGCCGCTGCCACGGCCGCACCGGACGGCGGCGCGAGGTCCTCCCCGGGCTGCGGGGCGGGGCGGCTCGTACCGGGCACCCAGGAGGACCCGTTCCAGTACCGGATGTATCCCGGGATGGACGGGTCCGGGTAGTACCCGGGACCGGGCAGACTCCCGCCGCTGCTACCGGAGGTCATCCGAGACAACTCCCCTCACGACCGACACGCTCGGACCAGCCCGCCGTCCCCGGCGTGCAAGGGACGACACTAACGAAGAACGCGGCGGGCGGACGAAAGAAACGATCCTTGGGCGAGGATCGGTATTCCGGGGCAAATCCCGTCGACCGAACCGATACGCTTCCGAACTGACACCGCCTCGGACGGACGGGGACGTGCGCGCCGCGGAGCCGTGGGCGCGGCGGGGGCGGTAACGGGAGGGCCGTCGTACGGCCGGACGCACCCGGGACGGTGCGGACGGCGACGTTCCGTGTCTACCGCATCCATCTCGCGTCTGCCGGGCCTTCGGGGAAAGTCCTCCCGATCCCCGGAACCCGCGTAATGGTGAAGGCCGTATGCGCTCTCTCCCGGTGCGGGCCCCGCGCAGCATCCGCCGCGCAGCACCGCCAGGGGCCTTCGCGCCGAGGAAAGGACGACGAGATGCACACCGTGGTCGAACGGGAACTGGAGATGCACCTGGTGCTGTCGCCCGAGCGCAGCATCGCCGTCCCGGCCAAGCTGTCCTACCGGGCGGAGGATCCCTTCGCCGTGCACATCACCTTCCACATCGGCTCCGACTGCCCCGTCAACTGGACCTTCGCCCGGGAGCTGCTGGTCGAGGGGGTGTTCCGGCCGAGCGGGCACGGTGACGTACGGATCTGGCCGACCAAGACGGACGGGCGGAGCGTGATCTGCATGGCCCTCAGCTCGCCGGACGGCACCGCCCTGCTGGAGGCGTCCTCGCACCCGGTGGCGGCGTGGCTGGAGCGCACGCTGCGGGCGGTGCCGCCGGGGACGGAGCTGGACCACCTGGCCATGGACGAGCGGCTGGACGAGCTGCTGGCCCCGGCCGCCGGGGAGGGCGCGCGCGACGAGCGCCGCACGCCCGAACCCTGGCACGGCGCCGACGAACCGCCGGACGCGTAGGGCGACGGCCCGCGGGCCGGGTGGCCGCGGCCGTGGGTTCAGAACACCTTGCCGGGGTTGAGGATGCCGAGCGGGTCGAAGACGGCCTTGACGCCGCGTTGCATCTCCACGCCCACCGGGCCGAGTTCGCGGGCCAGCCACTCCTTCTTCAGGACGCCGACGCCGTGCTCCCCGGTGATCGTGCCGCCGAGCTCCAGGCCGAGCGCCATGATCTCGTCGAAGGACTCGCGGGCCCGGCCGGACTCCTCGGGATCGGCGGCGTCGAAGCACACCACGGGGTGGGTGTTGCCGTCCCCGGCGTGCGCGCACACGCCGATCGTCAGGTCGTGCTTGCGGGCGATCGCCGCGACCCCGTCGAGCATCGCGGCGAGCCTGCCGCGCGGCACGCACACGTCGTCGATCATCGTGGCCGTGGAGACCCGCTCCAGTGCGGGCAGCGCCATCCGCCGTGCCTGCAGCAGCATTTCGGACTCCGCCGCGTCCTCGGCGGGCACCACCTGCGTCGCCCCGGCGGCCGCGCACAGCGCCCCCACCGCGGCCAGGTCGGCGGCCGGGTCGGGGGTGTCGAAGGCGGCGAGCAGCAATGCCTCGGTCGACTCGGGCAACCCCATGCTGGTCATGTCGTTGACCGCGCGCACGGTCGTACCGTCCATCAGCTCCAGCAGCGAGGGCACGTGGCCGCCGGTCATGATGTCGCAGACCGCCGCGCAGGCCGCCTCGGCCGAGGGGAACTCGGCCACCAGCGCCAACTGGGCAGGCGGCGCGGGCTTGAGGGCCAGCACGGCCCGCACGACGACGCCGAGGCTGCCCTCGGAGCCGACGAACAGCCGGGTCAGGTCGTAGCCGGCGACGCCCTTGGCGGTGCGCCGGCCGGTGCGCAGCAGCCGTCCGTCGGCCAGGACGACCTCCAGGCCGAGCACGTACTCGGCGGTGACCCCGTACTTCACGCAGCACAGGCCGCCGGAGCCGGTGCCGATGTTGCCGCCGATGGTGCACTGCTCCCAGCTGGAGGGGTCCGGCGGGTAGTACAGGCCCCGCTCGGCCACGGCACGGGAGAGGGCGGCGTTGACGACGCCCGGCTCGACGACGGCGACCCGGTCGACGGGGTCGATCTCCAGGATGCGGTCCATCCTGGTCAGGGAGAGCACGATGCAGCCGTCGGAGGCGTTGGCGGCGCCCGACAGGCCGGTGCGGGCCCCCTGCGGCACGACGGGCACCCGCAGCGCCGTGGCGGTCCGCATGACGTGCTGGACCTGCTCCACGGTGCGCGGCAGGACGACCACCGCGGGCGCCCCGGCCGGGCAGAAGCTGGCCATGTCGTTGGCGTACGAGGCGGTGACGTCGGGATCGGCGAGGATGGCCCCGTCGGGGAGTCCGGCGCGCAGCCGGTCGATGAGATCGCCCATGCGTCCAGCTTCGCACCGCGCCGCCGCCCGGGGAAGATCACGTCACCGCGCGGCCCACGGCTTTCTGAGTATCCGTACGGATGGTGGCGCGGGCGGGGGCGCGGCGAGGATGACCGCCGTGACGGATACGACGGACCCCGGGGGCACGGCACAGGCGCGGCGACGCCACGGGCGGAGGATCGCGGTGCGCTGCGTGTGGGCGGTCGTGCTGCTCGCCCCGCCGGTGGTGCTGTGGATCATGGGCGCGGCGGACGCGGCGCAGCACCAGAGCCCCACGGACTGGGTGGGCAACCACCGCGCCAAGGTCGCCCTGGAGAACGCCGCCCTGCTCATCGCGGGCCTGCCGGCCGCCGGGGTGGTGGTCGGTGCCCTCGCCGGGGCGCTGCGGCGGCCGCCGCGCACGGGGCTGTGGGCCGCGACGGGGGCGGTGCTGGGGGCGCTGGCGTTGTGGGGGTTCGGCGCGTACGCGTTCCTGTCGGCCCTGCGCCACTTCACGATCGTCTTCTGACGGCGACCGGCGCCGGCCGCGCCCTCCCCCGCGGGGGCACGGTCCGGCGCCGGAGTCGGCGGCGGTGGCGATCAGAGGTTGCCGCGGCGCTCCTGCTCGCGCTCGATCGCTTCGAAGAGCGCCTTGAAGTTGCCCTTGCCGAAGCCCATCGAACCGTGTCGCTCGATCATTTCGAAGAAGACGGTCGGGCGATCCTGGACAGGCTTGGTGAAGATCTGCAGCAGGTAGCCGTCTTCGTCCCGGTCTGCCAGGATCTTCAACTCCCGCAGGGTGTCGATCGGGACGCGGGTGTCGCCGACCCACTCGCCGAGGGTGTCGTAGTAGGAGTCGGGCGTGTCGAGGAATTCGACGCCCGCGGCGCGCATGGCGCGGACCGAGGCGACGATGTCGTTGGTGGCGAGGGCGATGTGCTGGACGCCCGGGCCGCCGTAGAACTCCAGGTACTCGTCGATCTGGGACTTCTTCTTGGCGATCGCGGGCTCGTTGATGGGGAACTTGACCTTCAGCGTGCCGTCCGCGACGACCTTGGACATCAGGGCCGAGTACTCGGTGGCGATGTCGTCACCGACGAACTCCTTCATGTTGGTGAAGCCCATGACGCGGTTGTAGAAGGTCACCCAGTCGTTCATCCTGCCGAGCTCGACGTTGCCGACGCAGTGGTCGATCGCCTGGAAGAACCGCTTGGCCGGCGGCTCCACGATCGGCTCGGCGGCGACGTAGCCGGGCAGGTACGGGCCCTTGTAGGCGCCGCGCTCGACCAGGGTGTGGCGGGTCTGGCCGTAGGTGGCGATGGCGGCCAGCACCACGGTGCCGTACTCGTCGCCGGCCTCGTGGGGCTCCTCCAGGCCGGTGGCGCCGTGGGCGAGGGCGTAGTCGTAGGCGGCGCGGACGTCCGGCACCTCCAGGGCCAGGTCCACGACGCCGTCGCCGTGGGCTGCGACGTGCTCCTCCAGGAAGCGGCCGTGGTCGGTGGCGGCCCTGACGACGGAGGTGAAGACGAAGCGGGCGCTGCCGGACTCCAGGACGTAGGACGCGGTCTCGCGGCTGCCGTTCTCCGGTCCGGAGTAGGCCACGCGCTTCATGCCGAACGCGGTCGAGTAGTAGTGGGCGGCCTGCTTGGCGTTGCCCACCGCGAAGACGACCGCGTCCATTCCCTTGACCGGGAACGGGTCCGCGTCGCCGGGGGTGGGGGAAGTGTGATCCAGGGTCTCAGTCATGGCAGCAGCCTCGCCCGGCACCTCAAGGTGCGCAATAGTTCGCAGAACGACTGGACAAGCTGTACAGCGGTCGACGGAAATCGGGCGGCATTCTGTGCACGGTGACCACCGTCACAGGAGGGACTGGGGTGTCATGGGGATCGACCGGCTAGACGGACGGCTGATCAAGCTGCTCGCCGAGGAACCGCGGATCGGCGTGCTGGAGGCCTCGCGGCGCCTGGGAGTGGCGCGCGGGACCGTGCAGGCACGGCTGGACCGCCTTCAGGCCAATGGGGTGATCCGCGGCTTCGGACCGCAGGTCGACCCGGCCGCGCTGGGCTATCCGGTGACGGCGTTCGCCACGCTGGAGATCAAGCAGGGGCAAGGCCCGGACGTGCGGGCGCATTTGGCCGGCGTCCCGGAGGTCCTGGAGCTGCACACCACGACCGGGCAGGGGGACATGCTGTGCCGGCTGGTGGCCCGCTCGAACGCCGATCTCCAACGTGTGATCGACCGGGTTGTGGGCTTTGATGGCATCGTGCGGGCCTCCACGGCGATCGTCATGGAGAACCCGGTCCCGTTGCGGATCATCCCGCTGGTCGAGCAGGCGGCACAGGACGCGGACACGTAGCCGAGGGACGGCAGGGGTGATGCCCGGTGAGCTTCTGGGAGTACCTCGCCAGCCGCCACGAGCAGCTGCTGATCGACGCGTACCAGCAGGCCAGCCTGGTCTTCCAGTGCATGGTGCTGGCGACCGCGATCGGGGTGGCGATCGGGGTCCTGTCCTACCGGCGCGACTGGGCCGCGGCCCTGGCCGTCACCTCCACCGCGACGATCCTCACCATCCCCTCCCTGGCCCTGATCGGCCTGCTGATCCCCTGGCTGGGGCTCGGCGTCCCCCCGACGGTGACGGCCCTGACGCTGTACGGGCTGCTGCCGGTGGTCCGCAACGCGATCGTGGGGCTGCGCGGGGTCGACCCGGCGCTGGTCGACGCGGCCCGCGGCATCGGTATGTCGCGGACGGCCGCCCTGGCGCGGGTCGAGCTGCCGCTGGCGTGGCCGCCGATCCTGACCGGCATCAGGGTGGCGACGCAGATGCTGATGGGCATCGCGGCGATCGCGGCGTACGCCTCCGGACCGGGGCTCGGCAACGAGATCTTCCGCGGGATCGCCTCCCTGGGCGGCGCCAACGCCCTCAACCAGGTGCTGGCCGGGACGGTCGGCATCGTCGTCCTGGCGCTGCTCTTCGACGCCTGCTACGTGCTGCTCGGGCGGCTCACCGTCCCCCGGGGGATCCGTGGCTGAGGCGTCGGGCGCGACCATCGAGCTGGAGCAGCTGACCAAGCGGTACCCGGGCAGCGCGGAGCCGGCCGTGGACGGCGTGAGCATGGAGATCGGGGCCGGCGAGACGGTGATCTTCGTCGGGCCCTCCGGGTGCGGGAAGTCCACCACCCTGAAGATGATCAACCGGCTGATCGAGCCGACCTCGGGCCGCATCCGCATCGGCGGCGAGGACGTCACCCACATGGACCCGGTGAAGCTGCGCCGCAAGATCGGCTACGCGATCCAGTCCTCCGGGCTGTTCCCGCACATGACGGTGGCCGAGAACATCGGGCTCGTCCCCCGGATGGTGGGCTGGTCCAGGGCGCGGGTCCGGGACCGCGTCGAGGAGATGCTGGACCTGGTCGGGCTGGACCCGAGGGAGTTCCGCAGCCGCTACCCGCGCCAGCTGTCGGGCGGTCAGCAGCAGCGCGTCGGGGTGGCGCGGGCGCTGGCGGCCGATCCCCCGGTGCTGCTGATGGACGAGCCCTTCGGCGCCGTCGACCCGATCACCCGTGACCACCTCCAGGACGAACTGATCAGGCTGCAGCACGAACTGCACAAGACGATCGTCTTCGTCACCCATGACTTCGACGAGGCGATCAAGCTCGGGGACCGCATCGCGGTGCTGCGGGAGCGCTCGCACATCGCCCAGTTCGACACCCCTGAGGCGATCCTGACCAATCCGGCCGACGACTTCGTCTCCGGGTTCGTGGGCGCCGGGGCCGCCCTGAAGCGGCTCAACCTGACCCGGGTGCGGGACGTGGGCGTCGCCGACTTCCCGACGGTGCGCCTGGACGACCCCCTCCAGTCGATCTTCGACCGGCTGCGGGAGGTGACCACGACCAACGAACTGCTGCTGCTGGACCGCAGGGGCCGCCCCTACAAGTGGCTGCGGCGCGGCGACCTGCTGCGCGCCAAGGGCTCGCTCGCCCGCGCCGGGACGCTGGTGGGCGACACGGTGACCCGGGACGCGACCCTGCGGGACGCCCTGGAGGCGGTGCTCACCGACAGCAGCGGACGGGTCGCGGTGACCGGCCGGCGCGGCGAGTTCACCGGGGTGGTGGACATGGAGACGCTGCTCAACTCCGTGCACGAGCTGCTGGAGGAGGACCGGCTGGCGGCCCTGGAACACCGTCACGAACTGGAGGAGCTGCGCGCCCCGCAGACCCGGGCGGAGCAGGAGGGCGCCGACCACGAACCGGGGGCGCGGGCATGAGCCCCGCCACCGGCGTACCGCCGGGCGGGACGGACGGGACGGGATGTCCG
>NZ_JARAVK010000359.1:0-7069 GCF_033792765.1 Streptomyces sp. PA03-6a
GCGTTGAAGATGAGGTCGATCTCGAGGCGGGCGAGACTGGCGCCGAGGCAGAAGTGGGGGCCGCCGCCGCCGAAGCCGAGGTGGGGGTTGGGGTCGCGGGTGACGTCGAAGGTGTCGGGGGTGGTGAAGACCTCGGGGTCGTGGTTGGCGGAGGCGTAGAAGATGCCGACGCGGTCGCCCTCGCGGATCTTGGCGCCGCCCAGTTCCGTGTCGTGGGTGGCGGTGCGCTGGAAGGAGGTGACCGGGGTGGCCCAGCGGACGATCTCGTCGGCGGCGGTGCGGGGGCGTTCGGCGCGGAAGAGGTCCCACTGGTCGGGGTGGGTGAGGAAGGCATGCATGCCGTGGGTGATGGCGTTGCGTGTGGTCTCGTTGCCGGCGACGGCCAGGACGAGGACGAAGAAGCCGAACTCGTCGGTGGTGAGGTTGCCCTCGTCCTCGGCGGCGACGAGCTTGGTGACGATGTCGTGGGCGGGGCAGGCCTTGCGTTCGTCGGCCATGTTCATCGCGTAGGAGATGAGCTCGATGGAGGACTCGGTGCCGATCTCCTCGGTGATGGCGAGGTCGGGGTCGTCGTAGCCGATCATGTTGTTGGACCACTCGAAGATCTTGCCGCGGTCCTCCTGGGGGACGCCGATGAGCTCGGCGATGGCCTGGAGGGGCAGTTCGCAGGCGACGTCGGTGACGAAGTCGCCGCTGCCGTGGGCGGCGGCGCCGGCGACGATGCGTTCGGCGCGCCGGCGCAGGGCGTCCTCGAGGGCACGGATGGCGCGGGGGGTGAAGCCGCGCTGGACGATCTGCCGCAGGCGGGTGTGCTCGGGCGGGTCCATGTTGAGGATGATCAGCTGCTGGGCGTCGATCCGGTCCCGCTGCATGTGCTCGTTGAAGCGGATGATCGCGGTGTTGGTGCGCGAGGAGAAGGTCTCGGGGGTGGTGGAGACCGTCTTGACGTCGGTGTGGCTGGTGACGGCCCAGTAGCCGTCGTCCCCGAAGCCCGCGATGCCGTGGGGCTGGGGGATCCAGGAGACGGGTGCGGTGCGCCGGAGGGCGGCGAACTCCGGGAGGGGTATGCGCTCCTGGTTGACGTCCGGGTCGGTGAAGTCGAAGCCGTCGGGGAGGGCGGGGCAGGAGGAGGGCGGCGGCGTGGCGGACATCGGCGGCTCCTGGTCCGGGTGGTCCGGCGTGGTCCGGGTCGTGCTCCGGTTGGTCCGGATGTCTCCGTGGTGGTCTCCGGGCTTGCCTGGGCGGCGGTCCGCGGACGTCCCCGCGCACCGCTTGCTGACGCTCCATCAGATGTGCCTGTGGACGGTAGCTCCGGCCTCTGCAAGTCGCAAGGCCCGTGACGGTGCGGATCGGCCGGCTTGGTGCACGACCCTTGCGCCCGCGTACCGCCGGTAATCAGACTGCTGGGCGGAACTAGAACGCGTACTAGTTCTGCCGTGGGCGCCGGGACGCCCCGCGGCCGAGGAGAGGACGAGGTACATGGCCGCTGAACCCGTCATCGTCGAAGCTGTACGCACCCCCATCGGCAAGCGCGGCGGCGCGCTCGCCAATCTGCACCCCGCCTACCTGCTCGGTGAGACGTACCGCGAACTGCTCGGCCGCACCGGCATCCAGCCCGACGCCGTGGAGCAGATCGTCGGCGGTACGGTCACCCACGCCGGGGAGCAGTCGATGAACCCGGCGCGCACCGCCTGGCTGGCCTGCGGGCTGCCGTACGAGACGGCCGCGACGACCGTGGACTGCCAGTGCGGTTCCTCGCAGCAGGCCAACCACATGGTCGCCAACATGATCGCGGCCGGGGTGATCGACATCGGCATCGGCTGCGGCGTCGAGGCCATGTCGCGGGTGCCGCTCGGCAGCGGCTCCAAGCACGGGCCAGGCAAACCCTTCCCGGACGAGTGGAACGTGGACCTGCCCAACCAGTTCGAGGCGGCCGAGCGCATCGCCCGGCGCCGCGGGCTGACCCGGGAGCACGTCGACCGGCTCGGGCTGATCTCGCAGGAGCGGGCCGGGCGGGCCTGGGCCGAGGAGCGCTTCAAGCGGGAGACCTTCGCCGTGCAGGTGCCCACGACGGAGGAGGAGCAGCTCGCCGGCCAGGGCATGTGGCGGCTGGTCGACCGCGACGAGGGGCTGCGCGACACCAGCATGGAGGCGCTGGCCGGGCTGAAGGCGATCATGCCGACGGCCGTGCACACCGCGGGGAACTCCTCGCAGATCTCCGACGGCGCGGCGGCCGTGATGTGGGCGTCCAAGCGGATGGCGCGGGCGCTGAAGCTGCGGCCGCGGGCCCGGATCGTGGCGCAGGCGCTGGTCGGCGCCGACACGCACTACCACCTGGACGGACCGATCGACGCGACGCGCGCGGTCCTCGGCAAGGCCGGCATGACGCTGGACGACATCGACCTCGTCGAGATCAACGAGGCCTTCGCCTCGGTGGTGCTGTCCTGGGCCCAGGTCTTCGACCAGGACCTGGAGAAGGTCAACGTCAACGGTGGCGCGATCGCCCTCGGCCACCCCGTGGGCGCCACCGGGGCCCGTCTGATCGCCACCGCGCTGCACGAACTGGAGCGCGCGGACAAGGAGTTCGCGCTGATCGTGATGTGCGCGGGCGGGGCGCTCGCGACGGGCACGATCATCCAGCGGATCTGAGCCGGCGGGACGCGGGCAGCGCACCGGGGCCTTGCGCCGGGGCGCTGCGCCGGGCCACCGACCAGGCCGACGGCACCCGCGACCGGCGGCCGGCCGTGCCGACCGGCAACAGCGGGAGCTGCCGCGCCACCTCGCGGCGCACGGCGTGCGGGCGGCGCCGGCCGACACCGGCGACACCGACCGCTTCGGCGCGTTCCTGCGCTCGGCGCCTCGCGCCCCCCGCGTCGCGCGCTGGTTCGCGACGCCGGCCCGTCAGCGCGCCTGGGGCGGCACGCGCGGCGCGCCGTCCGCGGTTCCGTCCCCGTCACCGTGCACGTCCGCGAAGGCCACCGGTGCGCCGAAGGCGGCGCGCCGGGTGGCCCGGCGCAGGGCGCGCAGCACGAACGGGCCCAGGGTGAGGACCAGGACGGCGGTCAGCACGGCGCGCGGGACGTCCCAGCCGAGCGAGGTGGCCAGGCAGTACGCGGCGAAGCGGGCGAGGTTGTCGGGGAGCGGGCCGCCCGGCACGAAGGAGACCCCGGAGGACATGCCGCCGAGGTAGGGCCAGCCCTGCAGGTTCATGATCGTTCCATAGGCGATCGAGGACACCGCCCCGTAGCCGGCGAGGAGGACGAGCTCGCCCCGGCCGCGCAGCCCGCCGGCGCCCGGGAGCAGGCCCGCGCCGAGCGCCACCCAGCCCATCGAGAGCATCTGGAACGGCATCCACGGCCCGACCCCACCCGTGAGCAGGGCCGACGCGAACATCGTCAGCGCCCCGAGTGCGAAGCCGAAGCCGGGGCCGAGCACCCGGCCGGACAGGACGACCAGGAAGAACATGGGCTCGATGCCCGCCGTGCCGCCGCCGAGCGGACGCAGGGCCGCGCCCGCGGCGGCCAGCACCCCCAGCATGGCGACGGACTTGGCGCTCAGCCCCTCCTCGTCGTCCGCGATCGTCGCCATGACGACGGCGAGCAGCAGCGGCAGCAGCAGCGCGAACAGCCAGGGCGCGTCCTCGCTGTGGGCGAGCCCCGAGCCCGGGTCGGCGAGCAGCGGCCAGCCGAAGGCGGCAACGCCGATCACCGAGACGAGCGTCAGCGCGACGACGGCCCGGCGGCCCAGCCGGACCGCGCGCGGCGGACGCGCGGTCACGCCGTGCCCGCCAGGGCCGCCTCGACCTGGCCGACCGTCAGCCAGGGCAGCGGGCCGAGCACCTTGGCCACCTGCGGGGCGAAGGCGGGGGAGGAGACGACGACGTCGGGGGTGGGGCCGTCCGCGACGAGGTCGCCGTCGGCGAGGACGACGACGCGGTGGGCGAGTTCGGCGGCGAGTTCGACGTCGTGGGTGGCGAGGACGACGGCGTGGCCGTCCGCCGCGAGGGCGCGCAGGTGCGCGGCGAGACGGGCCTTGGCGGCGTAGTCCAGGCCGCGGGTCGGCTCGTCGAGCAGGATCAGCGGGGGCCGGGCGGTCAGCACGACGGCGAGGGCGAGCGCGAGGCGCTGGCCTTCGGACAGGTCGCGCGGGTGGGTGCCGTCGGCTACCCCGGGCAGCAGTTCGCCGACGAGGGCACGGCAGGTGCCGGGGGTGGCGCGGGCGTCGGTGTCGGCGGCGGCGCACTCGGCGGCGACGGTGTCGGCGTACAGCAGGTCCCGGGGGTCCTGCGGGACCAGGCCCACGCGGCGGATCAGCTCCGCGGGCCTGGTGCGCGACGGCTCCAGCCCGCCGACGGTCGCGCTCCCCGACGTGGGGGGCCGCATCCCGGCGAGGGCGGACAGCAGCGTGGACTTGCCCGCGCCGTTGCGGCCCATGAGGGCCACGGTCTCGCCGGGCCGTACGGTCAGGTCGACCCCGCGCAGCGCCTCCAGCCGTCCGCGGCGCACGGTGAGTCCCGCCACGGCCGCGACGGGCCCGCCCGCGGCGGGCGCGGGCCGTGCGGGCGGGGTGCGGCCGGCGAGGCGTTCGCGCAGCGGGGCGGCGGCGCGGCGGGCGTCGCGCACCGACAGCGGCAGCGGGGACCAGCCCGCGAGACGGCCGAGCGCGACGACCGGCGGACGGACCGGCGAGACCGCCATGACCTCGGCGGGCGGCCCGGAGACCGGGGCGGCGCCCCCACCCGGGAGGAGGACGACCTGGTCGGCGTACTGCACGACCCGCTCCAGGCGGTGCTCGGCCATCAGCACGGTCGTCCCCAGGTCGTGGACGAGCCGCTGCAGCACGGCGAGCACCTCCTCGGCCGCGGCGGGGTCGAGCGCGGACGTCGGCTCGTCCAGCACCAGCACCCGCGGGTGGACGGTCAGGACGGAACCGATGGCGACGCGCTGCTGCTGCCCGCCGGAGAGGGTGCTGATCGGGCGGTCGCGCAGGTCGGCCAGGCCCAGCAGGTCGAGGGTCTCCTCGACACGGCGGCGCATCACGTCGGGGGCGAGGCCGATCGACTCCATGCCGTAGGCGAGTTCGTCCTCGACGGTGTCGGTGACGAAGTGCGCGAGCGGGTCCTGGCCCACGGTGCCCACCAGATGGGCGAGTTCGCGCGGTTTGTTGCGGCGTGTGTCGTGCCCGGCGACGGTGACCCGGCCGGTGAGGACGCCGCCGGTGAAGTGCGGCACCAGACCGGAGACGGCGCCGAGGAGGGTGGACTTGCCGGTGCCGGAGGGCCCGACGACCAGGCAGAGTTCGCCCTCGGGGACGGTCAGCTCGACACCGGCGACGGCGGGCGCCGCGGCGCCGTCGTACGTGACGGAGACCTGCTCGAAGCGGATCACGGGCGGGCTCCCTTCAGGTGCGCGGGCAGCAGCCCCAGCAGGACGGCGGCCGCGGGCCACAGCGGCAGCGACGGCGCGGTCAGCGGCACCACGGGCGGATCCAGGTCGGCGGGGGAGGCCCCGGCGGCCCAGATCGTCAGCGCGGCGACGGCCACGCCCGAGGCGGTGATCAGCCACGCCGTCGCGTCCCAGCGGTCGGGGCGGTAGCGGGTGCGGACGGAACGGCGCCCGCCCAGCCGCAGCCCCGCGACGGCGGCGGCCAGACCGGCCAGCAGCAGGGGCAGGCCGTACGCGGCGCCCGCGGCGGCCAGCAGCGCGTAGGTGCCGGCGCACAGCCCGAGCAGCCCGCCGAGAGTCAGCGCGACGGTCGCCCGGCGCACGGCGGGCCGCACCTCGGCCGTGCGGCCGTAACCGCGGGCGTCCATGGCGGCCGCGAGGGCGACGGAACGCTCCAGTGCGCCCTCCAGCACGGGCAGGCCGACCTGGAGCAGCGCCCGTACGCCCTTGTCCGCGCGGCCCCGCAGCCTTCGGGCCGTCCGCAGCCGCCGGACGTCGGCGACCAGGTGCGGCGCGAACGTCATCGCGACGACCACGGCGACGCCCGCCTCGTACAGGGCGCCGGGCAGCGACTTCAGCAGCCGCGCGGGGTTGGCCAGGGCGTTGGCGGCGCCGAGGCACGCCAGGAGCGTGGCCAGCTTCATGCCCTCCCGGAAGGCGAACCACAGCCCCTCGGCGGTGACCCGGCCGCCGAGACGGACGCCCCGCGCCCAGTCGGGCAGCGGTACTTCGGGGAGGGACACCACGGTGTGCGTGCCGGGGATCGGGGACCCCAGGACGACGGCGAAGGCGAGCCGGATGGCGATGACCACCAGACCCAGCCGGAGGAACGCGGCGTACGACCGCGACCAGGGCGCGTCCGGCACCCGGCACACCGCCACGACGTATCCGGCGACGGCGGCGAGCAGCGCGAGCAGCGCCGGGTTCGTCGTCCGCGACGCGGCCGTGGCGAGCCCCAGCGCCCACAGCCACCACGCCCCCGCGTGCGGCCCGCGCGTGCGGCCCGCCCGTCCGCCCTCGGCGCCGGTGTCCTTGGTGCGGTCCGGCAGCCGCAGCCGCAGCAGCGCGCGCAAGCGGGCGGAACCGCCGCCTTCCGCGCTGCGGGGGAGGGTGCGGTGGTCGCCCCCGGCGGGCGGCGTGAGGACCTGTCGGCGGCGTGTTGCGGCGCCGGGCAGGGCGGTTGCGTTGCCCGTGGGCGATTCGCCGGCGCCGCCCCCGCGGGTGATGTCCCGAACGAGCCGCGCTGCCGCGCCGCCGGGGCGGATGGCCGGGGCGGCCGACTGGTCGTGGCGCTGCGTCGCGGCCCGTGCGTGGGGTGCGGTGGCCGTGTGTGGTTCGCCGGCCTTGCGGAGGGGACTGTTGGCGCTGCCCAGGGGGGTGTTGTCCCGCCGGGTCCGCGTGGCCGTGACGGCAGGGCGGGCGGCCGGGGTGGGTGAGTCGCCGCGCCTGCGGGGGCGCAGCCGGGCGAGCAGGGCGAGGGTCCGCGATGCGGTGGCCGGCGTGCCGGTCGGCCCGTCCGCGGGTCCGCCGGTGCCGGCGCGGTGGCGTCGGCCCCCACCGGCGGTGGCCGCGGTGGGCGCGCCCTGCGTCGCCGCCCTGGCGGCGGGCGAGGGGAGGGCGGCGAC
>NZ_JARAVK010000035.1:0-50290 GCF_033792765.1 Streptomyces sp. PA03-6a
GTGGTCCGGGGGCAGACGGTGGGGGAAGGGGCGGCACGAGGGCGCGCCCCCGGACCACTGGGAGGGACGATGCTGGCCATCGTTGCGGCCGTCGTCTTCGCGGTCGCGTTCATCATCAACGCCACCGGGACGGCGACGGAGGCCGTGTTCACGCCGACGAGCCTGCTGCTGGTCGGGCTGACGCTGCTCGCCGCGCACCTCGGCGGGGTCGGCTCGGGTGCGGGCGCCCGCTGGTCGGGGTACCGCCGGCGGCGGCGCTGAGCCCTCCGGGGAGGGGAACGACCATGACGTACCGCCGAGATGACGTGCCCGGGGGCGCGGCACTGCACCGCCCGGGCTTCAGCAGTCCGGGGTTCTCCACCTCGGCCGACGACCCCGGCCCGGGCACCGACCCCGGCGACGGCGGAGCCGTACCGCCGCCCCCGCCGATCCCGGAGTACGAGGTCCCGGAGCCGGAGGTCGCGGTCGTCGCGGAGCCCGGTTTCGAGTCGCCGGGTTTCGAGTCGCCCGGGTACTCCGGTCCGGACTTCACCGGCCCCGGCCCGCTGGGCGGTGCCGACCCGGACGGCGAGGGGTCATGACGCAGGCGGCTCCGCGGCCGCCGTCGCCGGCGGGGCCGTGACCTCCATCCGGGCCCGGCTCTCGGCGATGAGCTGACGGACGTTCCGCTCGACCTCCTCGGGGTCCAGGCCCAGGGCCCGGCCTATGTGCGCGGTCCAGACCTCGGAGCGCACGTTCGTCTCGAAGGCGAGGTCGGCGCGGATGTTGTCCCGGGCGGCCTGGCGGTTCTGGCTGACCATGACGAAGGTGGAGAGGAAGATCGCCTCCAGGCTGACGATCATGGTGAGCAGCCCGAAGGGGTACGGGTCGAAGACCGCGCCCGGTCCGGCGAGCCCTTGGTTGAGCAGGATCCAGACCGCGAACCAGACGATGTGGACGTAGACGAAGGCCATCGAGCCGGCGAAGGCGGTGATCGCGTCCGCGACCCGGTCCTGGGCACCCCTCCCGCGGGCGAAGACGACCCGTTCGTGCGGGGAGCGGACGAGCGGGCGCGGCGGCGAGGGGACGGCGGGGCCGTCGGAGGGGGAACTCATGGCCCTCATCCTGCCCCCGGCGCTGCACGGCTCAGGCACCGGGAACCGGCCGGGAAGAAACCGCACCCTCCCTGCGTTGGCATGGGCGGATCAAGAACCGCCCGAAAGGAGGCGACCGGTGAAGGTACGTGCCTCGCTGCGCTCCCTCAAGAACGCCCCCGGCTCGCAGATCGTCCGCCGTCGCGGCCGCGTCTTCGTGATCAACAAGAGGGACCCCCGCTTCAAGGCCCGCCAGGGCTGAGTCGCGGACCGGGCGCCGCGCACCGTCCCATGACGGCGCGCGGCGCTCGTCTGCGTCTGCGTCTGCGTCTGCGTCTGCGTCTGCGTCTGCGTCTGCGTCTGCGTCTGCGACCGGGTCACCGGGGCGGCGTCAGGGAACGCAGCAGCAGCAGCGCGATGTCGTCGGTGCGCCGCCGACGCTCGGCGGTGAGCGCGAGCACGCCGTCGGCGACGCGGTCCAGCGGCAGCTCGCCGGCCACGGCGAGGTGGTCCGAGAGGTCCGCCAGTTCGGCGTCGACGTCGGTCCCCGGGCACTCGACCAGCCCGTCGGTGTAGAGCATGAGCACCGAGCCCGGCGGGAACGGGAACTCGACGGTGCGGTAGACCGCTTCCGCGTCGATGCCCAGCAGCGGGCCCTGGGCGAGGTCGAGCGCCCGCACATGGCCACCCGGTTCCCGCAGCAAGGGGGCCGGGTGGCCCGCCCCCGCCGCCATCGCCCGCTGCCCGTCCGGGTCGAGGTGCAGGTAGATGCAGCTGGCGAGGAGGTCCACGTCCAGGTCCAGCAGCAGCCGGTTGGTGCACTCCATCACCTGGCCGGGGGACTGCCCGACGGCGGAGTACGCCCGGACCGCCGTGCGGACCTGGCCCATCAGGCCCGCCGCGGTGACGTTGTGCCCCTGCACGTCACCGATCACCGCGGCCGCCCGGTCCCCCACGGACAGCAGGTCGTAGAAGTCGCCGCCGATGTCCATGCCCTCGGTGCCCGCGAGGTACCGAGCCGCCGCCTCCAGGCCCGGGAGCACCGGCAGGGTCCGCGGGAGGAGCGCGGACTGCAGGCCGTGGGCCAGCCGGTGCTTGGCGTCGTAGAGCCGCGCCCGTTCCAGGGCCTGGGCGATCAGGCCGCCGAGGCTGGTCAGCAGGGCCCGCTCGTCGGCCCCGAAGCGGTGCGGTTCGGGATACCCCAGCACGCAGGTGCCCACGGGACGGCCGGAGGCGATGAGCGGGAGGTAGGCCCACGCAGCCATGCCGTCGGCGACCGGCGGCCGGTCGGGGAAGCGCTCCCGCATCTCCTCCCCGGACTCCAGGAACGCCGGCACACCGCTGGCCAGCACCTGGGCGGCGGGCACCGGCGCCGACATCGAGATGCCGTCGTACCGGTCGACGATCGACGGATCCCGGTAGCCCCGGTGGCCGAGCACGCGCATCCTCCCGGCCTCCGGGGCGACCATGGCCACCACCCGGCTGCCGACCGCGGGCATGATCTCCTCGGCGACCAGGTCGATCACGTCCTGCACGCAGACGGCCTCCGTGAGTGCCCCGGACAGGTTCACGAGGTGGGAGATGGCCACCAGTCCGACCGCGGGCTGCGTCACGCCGTACGCGCCGCCGGGCACCACCGGCGACTGTGCCACCGGGCCGCGGGACGGTGAGATGCGGACGCTGACGCCGTTGCTGCTGGGATGGAGCTGGAAGGTGAGCCAGTCGCCCGGTGGGCGCAGCGCGGTGAACGAGGTGGGCTGCCGGCTGATCAGCGCCGCGCGGTGCCGTTCCTGGTGCACGGGGTCGTCGAGCCAGGGCAGCGTCCGCCACAGCGGGTGCCCGAGCAGCTTGCGCACCGGTACGCCCAGCCGGCGGGACGCCGCCCCGTTGGCGTAGGTGACCCGCCCGTCGAGGTCGAGGGAGCACAGTCCGTCCGGCAGCCGGCCCACCATGCGCACCGCCTCGACCGCCGAGGAGACCCCGGCGACCGGGGCGCCGATCGTCACGTCCTGCCCGCGCCGGACCGGCCGGCCCGCGGCGGCCTCGTGTTCCAGGTGCCGGGCGAGCCGGTCGCAGGCGGTGACCAGGTGCTCGCGCTCCCAGTCGGCCAGCTCGGGCGGATGGGCGCCCGGCCAGGTGACGAACACCGAGCCGAAGGCGGCGCCGGCGGTCTCGACGGGCAGTGCGGCGAGGGTGAACGGGTACGGCAGGACGAGCGCGATCCGCGGGTACCGGCGCGCCATCTCCTCCTCGCCGCCGACCCAGACCAGCCGGCGTTCGCGCAGTGCCTCCGCCACGGGGATCGGGGCGCCCAGCCCCACCCGTTCCCACGGTGCGGCGAAGGCGCGCGGCAGGCCTGCCATGACGGCCATCTCCAGCACCGGCTCGCCGGGGGCGAGGAGGTAGATCCCGCCCGCGTGCGCCCGCACGCCGTCCATCATCGCGAACAGCGCCGGGGCCAGCAGGCCTTGGTCGGTCCGCTCCCCGGCCTCGGGGTGCGACGGAGCGGAAGGGAACCCGTCCGGCACGGGTATCACCTCCTCCGCCTCTTCCCGTCCAGACTGCCTCCGGGCCGCGGACCGCGCATGCGGGAGACGTGCGGCCCCGGGCGGAGGCGTGCGGCCATCCGGCAGAGGCGCCCAACTCCCCTGACCCTTAGGACAGATGACATGCGGCGTTTTTGTTCGAACCTCTTGGCGTTCGACTGGCCCGGTGCTTCAATGTGGCTCTGTTAGGAAGGTTTCCTAACTTCTGACCCACGGAGTCACCCGTGCAGATCCCCCCACACCGTCATGCACGCACCCTCCCCCGCCGGCGCGCCGTCCTCTACGCGACCGCCGCCCTGACCGCGGGCGTCCTGGCCGTCGGCGTCGGCTCCCTGGCCTCGGCCGCGCCGGGGCAGCCGGCCGCCGCCGCGGCCGCGGCCGGCGTCGGGCTCGACGACCCGCACAAGAAGGACATCGCCATGCAGCTGGTGTCCAGCGCCGAGAACTCCTCGCTGGACTGGAAGGCCCAGTACAAGTACATCGAGGACATCGGCGACGGCCGCGGCTACACCGCGGGCATCATCGGCTTCTGCTCCGGCACCGGGGACATGCTCGAACTCGTCGAGCTGTACACCGACCGCAAGCCCGGCAACCCGCTCGCCCGCTACCTGCCCGCACTGCGCCGGGTCAACGGGACCGACTCGCACAGCGGCCTCGGCTCCGGCTTCGAGAGCGCCTGGCGCAGCGCCGCCGCCGACCAGGCGTTCCAGCAGGCGCAGAACGACGAACGCGACCGCGTCTACTTCGGCCCCGCGGTCCAGCAGGCCAAGGCGGACGGTCTGCGCGCGCTCGGCCAGTTCGCGTACTACGACGCGATCGTGATGCACGGCCCCGGCGAGGACAAGGTCAGCTTCGGCGGCATCCGCAAGACCGCCCTGTCCAAGGCCAGGACCCCCGCACAGGGCGGCGACGAGACGACGTACCTCCACGCCTTCCTCGACGCGCGCAAGGCGGCGATGAAGACCGAGGAGGCGCACAGCGACACCACCCGGGTCGACACGGAGCAGCGCGTCTTCCTCAACAACGGCAACCTCGACCTCAACCCCCCGCTCAAGTGGAAGGTCTACGGGGACAGTTACACCATCAACCAGTGACGTCCCCGCGCACGCCCCTCCGGGCGGCCTCCCCGACCGGGGGAGGCCGCCCGGAGCGGTGCCGGGCCCGGACCCGGGCCCGGACCCACCCGGGCCGAGCCCTAGCCGAGCTCCAGGCTGGTGATGCCGTACATGCCGGCCAGGTCGACGTCGGGGACCGGGCCCGTGTACATGCGCGCGGCCTCGAACGCGGGTGCCAGACCGAGGTGTTCCACCAGACGCACGGCCGGCTCGTTGGGCTCGGGGACGTCGATCACGAGGGGCTCCCCCGGTGTGGTCCGGGCCAGCCCCATGAGGAGCGCGAGGGCGACCTTCGCGGACGAGGCGTACAGCGGCCCCACGCGGGACGGCCCGCGGGCGGCACGCAGCACCCCGAGGCCCTGCAGACGGCCGTCGGCGACGGCCGCGAGGGCGGTGCGGTCCGGAAGGGTGATCCAGGAGGCGAGGAAGGCGTCGCGCGCGGCGGGGAAGAACCGGCGGTCGTAGCGGGCCAGTTCACCGAATCCGACGCTCCTGGCGTCGATCAGGGCGACGCCGCCGGGCATGACCCCGCCCGACGGCGTGCCCTGGTAACGGATGTTGCGCCAGGCCGTGCTGAACCCCGACCTGCGGTAGTTCTCCTGCTGCGCGACGACCCCGTCGAGGCCGACGTTGCGGCCGGCGAGGTGGTCGAGCCCGGCGCGCCAGACCCGGAACCCGTAGCCCTGGCCGCGGAAGGGCGGCCGGGCGATGTAGAGGCCGACGAAGCCGAAGTCGGCCCCGTAGCGCACCGCGGAGACCGAGGCGACGGGTTCACCGTCGAGCCTGCCGAACAGGAAGCCGGCCGGATCGGCGGGGAAGAAGGCCTGCCCGTCGGACCGGCCGGGGTTCCATCCCTCGTCGTCGGCCCAGTCGGAGAGCCGGCTGATGTCCTCGGCGCCGGCGGAGGAGACGTGGAACGCGGTCATGGAGACCTACCTCTGGAACCGGTTGCCGGGGAACGGTGACGGGCACCGGGGGCGCGAGGGCGCCGGGGACACCGCGCGGGTGCGGGCGATGAGGAGGGTGACGTCGTCGGGGGGCGTCGCGCTCGGCAGGGTGCCGAGCACCGCAGAGCAGAGGTCGTCCAGGCGCAGCCCGGGCCGGTCGAGGGCGCGCCGCACGCGCTCCATCCCGGTGTCGACGTCGTGCCGGCGGTCCTCGATGAGGCCGTCGGTGTAGAGGGCCAGGAGGCTGCCCTCGGGCAGTTCCACCTCGGCGGCCTGGTACGGGGGCATCCCGAGGCCGAGCGGTGTGCCGTTGGGCAGGTCGAGGAAGCTGACGCCGCCTCCGGGGTGGCGGACGGCGGGCGGCGGGTGCCCGGCCCTGGCCATGGTGCAGCGGCGGGAGGCGGGGTCGTAGACGGCGTACAGGCAGGTGGCGCTCACGGAGGCGGTGTGGAGGCCCTCGCCCTCCTCCTCGGCGAGGCGGATGATCGCCTGGTCGAGGTGGGCGAGGAGCTGTTCCGGCGCCAGGTCGAGGTCGGCGAGCGTCCGCACCGCCGTCCGGAGCCGGCCCATCGTGGCCGCGGCGTCGATGCCGTGCCCGACCACGTCGCCGACGACGAGCGCCACCCGGTCGCGCGGCAGCGGGATCACGTCGTACCAGTCGCCGCCCACACCGTCCTCGAGGTCCGCGGGGAGGAAGCGGGAGACCACGTCCAGGGAGGGGCCGCCGCACACCCGGCGCGGGAGCAGGCCCCGCTGGAGGGCGAGGGCCGTGGCGCGCTCGTGCGTGTAGCGGCGTGCGTTGTCCAGGCTCAGCGCGGCCCTGGCGACCAGTTCCTCGGCGAACAGCAGGTCGTCCTCGTCGAACGGCCGCGGGTCCTCGGTGCGCAGGAACAACACCACCCCCAGGACGACGCCGTGGGCCCTGAGCGGCAGGATCATCAGCGAGTGCATCCCGAACTCGTCGATCTTCCCGGCCCGTGCCGGGTCCCGGCTGAGCCACGAGGAGGCGGTGTCCAGCACCGGTTCGAGCAGCGAGCGGCCGGTGGACAGCACGCGCTTGAGGGGCGAGGACGACGGTACGTACACCACGTCGCCCACCCTGGAGACCGCCTCCGGCGCGCCCTCGTGGACCGAGGCCAGGCCCGCCCGGCGGAACACCGGCAGGTAGTCGCCGTCCGGGCCGAGCCGGGACAGCGGCTCCTCACCGAGTCGCAGGGTGTCCGCGAGGTCGACGGTGACGTAGTCGGCCAGGCACGAGACGGTGAACGCGGCCAGTTCCTGCGCGGTGCGCATGACGTCCAGGGTGGTGCCGACGCGGGCACCGGCCTCGCCGAGCAGCGCCAGGCGGTCGCCGGGCCGGTGCCCGCCCGTGATCCGCAGGACGACCAGGCACACGCCCATCGGCCGGCCCGCCGCGTCCTCCAGGCGGATGCAGGAGACGGAGTACGCCCCCTCACCGCGCACGCCGTCCACCGCCGGCACGAGGTACTCGCGGCCGGTGACGGGAGCGCCCGTCGCCAGCACCTGGCGCATCACCGCCTCCAGCGCGCGTGCCCCGGCGGGCAGCGCCGCGTCCGGACGGCGTCCCAGCCGTCGCTCCCGCGGGATGCCGTCGTACTCCTCGAGCGAGTCGTTGACCCACGTGCACCGCAGGTCGGTGTTCCAGAGGGCGAGGCCGATCGCCGAGGGGGCGAGGGGGGACCCCAGCGCCGCCCCGGTGACGCCCACCACCCGCTGGAGGAGGCCGGCCAGGTCGATCGGTGCGGGTGATGCCATGTCGCGTCGGTCCTTCGTCTGGGCTGCGGGGATGTGCAGGCGCCCGGATCCGGCCGGAGAGGGTGGCCGGATCCGGGCCGAGGGGGGGCTCAGCGCCTGAGGAGGTCCGCCGCGCGTTCGGCGATGGCGTAGACCGTGGCGGCGATGTTGCCGGAGGGGATGGTGGGCATCACGGAGGCGTCGGCGATCCGGAGGCCGTCGATGCCGTGCACGCGCAGGTCCGTGTCGACGACGGCGAGGTCGTCGATGCCGATCCGGCACGTGCCGACGGGGTGCATGTACGAGGCCAGGGTGCTGCGCGCGTAGGCCCGCAGGCCGGCGTCGTCCTTCACGTCGGGTCCGGGCAGGACCTCGTGCGCACGCCATCCGTCGAGGGCGCGCGCCCGGCCGATCTCCCGTGCCAGGAAGAGCGCTTCGACCATCGTGCTCAGGTCGCGTTCGTCGCCGTAGTAGTCCGGGTCCACCAGGGGCAGGGCGTCCGGTGCGGCGCTCGCGAGCCGTACGGTGCCGCGGCTGTACGGCCGCATCGGGGCGACCGCGATCCGGTACCCCTGCCCGTCCGGCACGTCGGGCGCGGGCGCGTGGCCCGGCGCGTCGACCAGGAGCACCTGCACGTCGGGGTCGCGGATGCCGAGCCGGCTGCGGACCAGGCCGACGGCCTCGCCGTGGTTGTTGGTCCCGGGCGGAACGGGCCGGGCCGCGCGGTGGACGACGTCGGCCAGGGGGTGGTCCTGCAGGTTCGACCCGACGCCCGGCAGGTCGAGGGCGACGTCGATGCCCATGTCCCGCAGGTGCGCCTTCGGGCCGACGCCGGAGAGCATCAGCAACTGCGCCGTACCGATGGTCCCCGCGGTGAGCACGACCTCGCCACCGCACCCGACCGCGACGGTGCCGGTGCGGTCGGCGTGCCCGTACTCCACCCCGACGCACCGGCCGTCGCGCAGGAGCAGGCGGTGGACCAGCGCACCGGTCACCACGGTCAGGTTGGGGCGGTGCCGGGCGGGGGTGAGGTAGGCGTCGGCGGCGCTCTGCCGCCGGCCCCCGACGATGTTGAGGTCGCTCCAGCCGAAGCCCTCCTCCAGACCGCCGGCGATGTCGGCCGCCCGCCGGTACCCGGTCTGGGTCGCCGCCGTCAGGAGCGCGGCCACGACCGGATGGGGCGGGCTGGCGGGCCCCACGGTCAGGGGGCCGCCGACGCCGCGGAGCACGGGGTCCCGCCCGGGGGCGTTCTCGCTGCGCTTGAAGTACGGGAGCAGGTCGTCGAAGCCCCAGCCCTTCGCGCCGCCCGCGGTCCACGCGTCGTAGCCGGAGTGGTGACCGCGCACGAAGGTCATGGCGTTGATGGTGGACCCCCCACCCAGGCCGCGGCCGCGCGCGAGGGCGGTGGTGGTGCCCGTCGCGGACTGCCGGACGGTGGTGTCGCCCCAGTTCGCGGGCGTCCCCAGCAGCGTCGGCCAGGCGGGCGGCGACGCCGCCGCGGCCGGTGGCCGGTCGCCCCCCGCCTCCAGCAGGAGCACGCGTGCGCCGCCTCGTTCGGAAAGGCGCGCGGCGAGCACGCTGCCCGCGGTGCCGCCGCCGACGACCACGTAGTCGTAGCTGTCCGTTATCGCATGCATGGGTCACCTCTGACCGGCCACGTCCGGCGTTTCCAGTGATAGCCCGAATCGGCTAACACCGGACACAATAACGCCAACCACCTATAGCCGAACAGAGCGTCGGTTATCGCCCCTATTACGAATCGATATGGGCCAATCCCATGAAATCCCCCATGTCCGCCCAGTCCGTGAGCCGCGCTTGCGGGCGTCGGCGTGCCGAGGAGCGGCCGGATGCCGCCCGGACTCCGAACCCTCCCGCCGCCAGGACAAGTTCATCGCCCGACGCCCTACCCAGGGATGGATGAAAGTTGTACGGTCCACGGGATCACGTCCCCTCACGGAGGTACTCGCCATGGCGTCAACGGGCGTACCCGACGTCCTCACCCGTGCCCGCACCGTCGCACCGCCGGGCTGGAGCCGCTGGCTGGTACCGCCGGCCGCACTCTCCATCCACCTCGCCATCGGGCAGGCGTACGCCTGGAGCGTCTTCAAGCCCCCGCTGGAGTCCTCGCTCGGGCTGAGCGGCACCCAGTCGGCGCTGCCGTTCCAGCTGGCGATCGTCATGCTCGGCCTGTCGGCCGCGTTCGGCGGCACGCTCGTCGAGCGCAACGGGCCCAGGTGGGCCATGTGCGTCTCGGCCCTCTGCTTCTCCTCCGGCTTCCTCATCTCGGCCCTCGGCGCCGCCACGCGCCAGTACTGGCTGATCGTCCTCGGTTACGGCCTCGTCGGCGGCATAGGCCTCGGCATCGGCTACATCTCGCCGGTCTCCACGCTCATCAAGTGGTTCCCCGACCGGCCCGGACTCGCCACCGGCATCGCCATCATGGGCTTCGGCGGCGGCGCGCTCATCGCGTCGCCCTGGTCGACGCAGTTGCTGTCATCCTTCGGCGCCGACTCCTCCGGCATCGGGCAGACCTTCCTGGTGATGGGCCTGGTCTACGCGGTCTTCATGACCTTCGGGGTACTGCTGGTCCGGGTCCCCGCGGACGACTGGCGGCCGGCCGGCTGGACCCCGGCGGCCGAAACCGCGCGCCCGCTCGTCACCACCGCCCAGGTGTCGGCGCGCAACGCGCTGCGCACCCCGCAGTTCTGGTGCCTGTGGGTGGTGCTCTGCATGAACGTGACGGCGGGCATCGGCATCCTGGAGAAGGCCGCGCCGATGATCACCGACTTCTTCGCGAACACCTCCACCCCGGTGACGGCCACCGCCGCCGCCGGTTTCGTCGGCCTGCTGTCGCTCGGGAACATGCTCGGCCGGATCACCTGGTCCTCCACCTCCGACCTGGTCGGGCGGAAGAACATCTACCGCCTCTACCTCGGTGCGGGGGCGCTGCTGTACCTGCTCATCGCCCTGCTCGGCGACGACTCCAAGCCGCTGTTCATCATCGCCGCCGCCGTCATCCTGTCCTTCTACGGCGGCGGGTTCGCCACGGTGCCCGCCTACCTCAAGGACCTCTTCGGGACGTACCAGGTGGGCGCGATCCACGGACGGCTGCTGACCGCCTGGTCCACGGCCGGCGTGCTCGGGCCGCTGATCGTGAACGCGATCGCCGACCACGAGAAGTCGGCGGGACGGACGGGGCCCGACCTCTACTCCACGTCCTTCGTCATCATGATGGTGCTGCTGGTGATCGGCTTCGTCGCCAACGAGCTGGTACGACCGGTCCATCCGCGCCACCATCACGGACCGTCCGCCGAGCCCAAGGCCACGACCGGAACCGAGTCGGAAGGAGCCGTCCGATGACCGCCCCGAACCCCGCGCCCGCCGCCGACGCCTCCGCCGGGGGCGGCCGGCTCCCGCTCATGGTCGTCGCCTGGCTGTGGGTCGGCGCGCCTTTCGCCTACGGCGTCTACGAACTCGGCTTGAAGCTCAAGCAGTTGTTCACCGGCTGACCGGCTTCACCGCCGGCTCCCGCCACGGGCCGCCCCGTCCGCACGGACCGGGCGGCCCCGTCACGCGCCGGCCGCGCCGGCACGGCTGAGCATGCCGGACGGGGGTATCCGGACCCCGTAGAGGACCGCACGTTCCGTGCCGCGGAGCGGGCGCCGACCCACGGAGGAAGGAACCATGCCCCACAGCAGCGGTACCCGTACCGGCGCGAGCCCCGACACCCTGGGCGTCGTCGGCCTGATCTGCGCGGTCGCCGGATTCTTCGTTCTCGGCATCATCCTCGGCCCGGCCGCGGTCGTGTGCGGCTGGCTCGCCATGGGCCGCACCTTCCGCGGCGCCAAGCCGGTGCTCCCGCTGATCGCCGTCGTCCTGGGCGCGATCGACACGCTCATCGCGCTCGTGTGGCTCACCGGCACCCACTGGACCGGCGGCGGCTTCATGTGAGCCGCGGCGCGGACCCGGCCGAGGGCACCACGGGGCCGGACGGGAGGATGGTGCTCCCCCGTCCGGCCTTCGCCGTCCAGGAGCGTGTGTGCCCCTCCCCGACCCGTGCGCGGCGCGGCGTGCCGTCCCCGTCGTCCTCGCTGTTCTCGCCGTCGTGGCGGCCCTGGCGCTGACCGCCGGGTGCGGCACCGGCGACCGCCCCTCCGCCGCCCCGCGTGTGGTGCCGCCGGAGGCGGGGGCGTCCTTCGACTACCAGATCGGCGGCGGCTACCCGCCGCCGAAGGGCGTGCGCGTGGTCTCCCGCGACCGCGCGGAGCGGCCCGCCCCGGGCGTCTACTCGGTCTGCTACGTCAACGCCTTCCAGGCCCAGCCCGGCGAGCTGTCCCGGTGGCGCGCCCGGAATCCGGGCCTGCTGCTGCGCGACGGGGACGGCGGGCTGGTCATGGACGGCGAGTGGGACGAGGCGCTGCTGGACACCTCCACCGCCGCCGGGCGGACGGCGCTGGCGGAGATCGTCGGCGCCTGGATCGACGACTGCGCGCGGCGCGGTTTCCAGGCGGTCGAGCCGGACAACCTCGACTCGTTCGAGCGCTCCGACGGCCTGCTCACGGCGGCCGACAACGCCGCGTTCGCCCGGCTGCTCACCGCACGCGCCCATGCGGCGGGGCTGGCCGTCGCCCAGAAGAACACCGCCGAGCTCCTCCCCCGGCGTGCCGCCATCGGCTTCGACTTCGCGGTCACCGAGGAGTGCGGCGCGTACGACGAGTGCGGCCGGTACGCCTCCGCGTACGACGGCCGCGTCCTCGTCGTGGCGTACGACGCCGCCGACTTCACGGCGACCTGCCGCCGCTGGGGTGCCCGCCTCGCGGTGGTGCTCCGCGACCGCGACGTCTCGCCCGCCGGGGAGCCGGGCCACGTCTTCCGTAGCTGCTGACCGCCGCGCCGGGGCCCGCTGCCGGACCCGTCCGGCAGGGCAGGGCGGCGCTGTCGGTGTGGACGTGGCGGACGGCGGCGATCGGTCTCCACCGGCGCCTGGGGTTCAGCGTCCTGGACCTCTCCGGGGAACGCGCCACCCGCCGGCCGCCACGCCCGGGGTCATGACGCGGCCACGGCGTACCAGCGGCCGTCCCGCTGGTGGACCAGGTGGTGGGCGGCGAGGCTGTCGATGTGCCGTGCGATGGTCGCGGGCTGGTAGCCGACGCTGGCGCTCAGGGCGTCGATGGTCGTCCCGTCGCTCCCGGCCGCGCGGAGTTCCTGGAGGGTCTTGAGCGCCGTGCGGGCGAGGCGGCCGGTGCGGCCGCCGGTGCGGTACGGACGGGGGCGACGGGCCTCGGCGTGCGATTGACCGTGCGGTGCTTGCGGCCCTTCTGGTGACGGCGGGTGCTCATCGGGCGGACCTCCTTCACTGTGATCTTGAAGGGCCAACGGGGGACCGCCGCCGGAGTCACGCAGATGCGTGCATGCGGGGGACCCCGGGGCGCCCGGGGAATGTGCGGCGGCACCGCCGCCGTTGCAACGGATCCGGACGGACCCGAGGAAGGGAAGACCATGCCCCCCACGGACAGCCGCCGCGGTCACCGCGTGGACGCGGTACCCGGCACCCAGCACGTGACCGTCACGATCGACGGCAAGGTCGTGGCCGAGACCCGGCGGCCGGTACTGGTCCACGAGACCGGTCTGCCGGTGCGCTACTACATCCCGCCGCAGGACGTGGACCTCGCGCTCTTCCGCGCCAGCGACACCAACACCACCTGCCCCTACAAGGGCGTCGCCTCCTACTGGTCGTACGCCGACCACAACGACGTCGCCTGGGTCTACGAGGAGCCGCTCGCGTCGGTGCCCGAGATCACGGGCCACGTCTCCTTCTACGACACCGTGGCCGCCGTCGCCGTCGAGGACGCCTGACCGGGCGGACGGTGCGCGGGGGCGCACCGTCCGTCACGACGTCCCGGAGCGCGCCCGCGGCCTGTGCCGGGTCCCCTGCCGCAGGTTCAAGCACGACTGTTCGGTTTACTGCGCACGACGGCCGCCGGGGAGCAATGATGGTCACATGGCGAATCCGACGATCCTGACCGTCGACGACGATCCGGCAGTGTCCCGCGCCGTGGCCCGGGACATCCGCCGCAGGTACGGGGACCGCTACCGGGTGGTGCGAGCCACCTCCGGGGACGAGGCCCTGAGCGCGCTGCGGGAGATCAAACTGCGAGGGGAACAACTCGCGGTGATGCTCGCCGACTACCGCATGCCCAAGATGAACGGGGTGGAGTTCCTCGAGGCGGCGATGGACCTCTTCCCGCTCGCCCGCCGTGTGCTGCTCACGGCGTACGCCGACACCAGCGCGGCCATCGACGCCATCAACATCGTGGACCTCGACCACTACCTGCTGAAGCCGTGGAGCCCGCCGGAGGACAACCTCTACCCGGTGATCGACACCCTGCTCGACGCGTGGATCACCACCCCGGACCCGACGGCGTCCGAGACCCGCGTGGTCGGCCACCGCTGGTCGGCGCCCTCGTTCAAGGTGCGTGACTTCCTCACCCGCAACCTGGTGCCCTACCGCTGGCTGCCCGCGGAGGAGCCCGAGGCCGAGCAGTTGCTGACCGCGGCCGGGCTGACGCCGGCCGACGTACCGCTGGTGGTCACCGCGGACGGGACGACGCTGGTGCGGCCCACGGAGGCCGAACTCGCCGCGCACGTGGGGCTGAGCACCGTCCCGGCCTCCGACTTCTACGACCTGGTGGTGGTCGGCGGCGGCCCCGCGGGGCTGGGTGCGGCGGTGTACGGCGCGTCCGAGGGTCTGCGCACGGTGCTGGTGGAGCGCCGGGCGACCGGCGGCCAGGCGGGGCAGAGCAGCCGCATCGAGAACTACCTCGGCTTCCCGGACGGCGTCTCCGGCGCCCAGCTGACCGACCGGGCCCGCCGGCAGGCGACGAAGTTCGGGGCGGAGATCCTCAGCACCCGGGAGGTGGTCGCCCTGGAGGCGGTGGGCACCGGAAGGGTGCTGTCCTTCGGCGACGGCTCGTCCATCGCGGCGCACACGGTGGTGCTGGCGACCGGGGTGTCCTACCGGCGGCTCGAAGCGCCGGGGCTGGCGGAGTTCACCGGTGCCGGGGTCTTCTACGGCTCGGCGATGACCGAGGCCATGAACTGCGCGGGCCAGGAGGTCTACATCGTCGGCGGGGCCAACTCGGCCGGGCAGGCGGCCGTCTACTTCTCCCGCAACGCGTGCCGGGTCCATCTGCTGATCCGCGGCGCGGACCTGCAGCGTTCGATGTCGCAGTACCTGATCGACCAGATCGCGGCCATCGACAACATCAAGGTCAGCCCCTGCACCGAGGTCGTCGGCGGCAAGGGCGGCGACCATCTGGAGCAACTGATGCTCCGCGACGCGAAGACGGGCACGGTGACCACCGTGGACGCCTCGTTCCTGTTCGTCTTCATCGGCGCCGAACCCCGCACCGACTGGCTGGAGGGTGTCGTGGAGCGGGACCGGCGCGGCTTCGTGGTCACCGGCCCGGACCTGATCGGCGGCGGCAAGCGGCCCGCGGGCTGGCCGCTCCCCCGTGACCCGTACCACCTGGAGGCCAGCGTGCCCGGTGTCTTCGCCGCCGGCGACGTGCGGGCGGAGTCGGTCAAGCGGGTGGCCTCCGCGGTCGGCGAGGGCGCGATGGCCGTATCCCTGGTGCACCGGTATCTGGAGGCGCAGTGACCACGACGGACCGGCTCGGGCCGGAGCAGCTGCGGACCCTGTTCCTGTTCGAGTCGCTCGGCGAGAAGGAACTGGACTGGCTGGCCGAACAGGGCCGGGTGGAGCGGGTCCCGGCGAACAACCCCGTCTACGCCGAGGGCGATCCGGCGACCTGCTTCTACGTGCTGCTCAGCGGCACGGTGTCGCTGGGCCGCCTGGTCCACGGCGACGTGGTGGAGGTCAACCGCACCGACCTGCGGGGCGTGTACGCCGGGGCGACGCAGGCGTACCTCGGGGACCGGGTGGAGCAGACGTACCCCAACTCGCTGAAGGCGGTCACCGACTGCGAGTTCTTCGTGATCCCGGCCGAGGAGTTCGCCGGGGCGATGCGCACGTGGTTCCCGATGGCGGTGCACCTGCTGGAGGGGGCGTTCTTCGGCTACCGCAAGCAGAACACCATCGTCGGGGAGCGCGAGCGGCTGCTGGCGCTGGGCTCGCTGTCCGCCGGGCTCACCCATGAGCTGAACAATCCGGCCGCCGCCGCGGTGCGCGCCACCTCGGCGCTGCGCGACCGGGTGGCCGGCATGCGGCACAAGCTCGCGATGATCGCGGACGGCCGGCTCGACACCCGGCAGCTGCACCAGCTGGTCGAGCTGCAGGACGCCGCGATCAAGCGCATGGCGTCGGCGCCCGAGCGGTCGGCGCTGGAGGCGGCCGACGCCGAGGACGAGCTGACGGACTGGCTCGAGGACCACGGCGTCAACGGCTCCTGGGAGCTGTCCTCGACGCTGGTCGCGGGCGGTGTGGACGCCGAGTGGCTGGACTCCGTGGTCGACGCGGTCGGCGAGGACCGGCTGGAGGCGGCGATCCGCTGGCTCACGTACACCCTCGACACCGAACTGCTCATGGGCGAGATCGACGACGCCGTCACCCGGATCTCCGGACTGGTCGGGGCCGCGAAGCAGTACTCGCAGCTCGACCGGGCCCCGCAGCAGACGGTGGACGTCCACGCGCTGCTCGACGCGACGCTCACGATGCTCCACGCGAAGATCCCCGGCGGGGTGCGGGTCGTGAAGGAGTACGACCGCAGCCTGCCGCAGATCCAGGCGTACGGAGCCGAGCTCAACCAGGTGTGGACCAACCTCATCGTCAACGCCCTGGACGCCATGGCCGGTTCGGGCACCCTGACGCTGCGCAGCTCGTGGGACGGCCCGGACCGCCTGGTGGTGGAGGTGGGCGACACCGGTCCCGGCATCTCCCCGGAGATCCGGCCGCGGATCTTCGAGCCGTTCTTCACCACCAAGCCGGTGGGCGAGGGCACCGGGCTGGGCCTGGACATCTCGTACCGCATCGTGGTCAACAAGCACCACGGCGACATCCGGGTCGAGTCGAGCCCCGGCGACACGCGCTTCACCGTGTGCCTGCCGGTCGCCCAGCCAGAGAGGCAGCCGGGGGACGCGGAGCGGACGGGCTGAGCCCTCCCCCGGACTGCGGGACGGCTCAGGCCACCGGGCTCTTGGGGAGCGTCCGGGCGCGGTCGCGGCCGACGGGCAGCTGTCCGTCGGCCGCGCTCTTGAGCGAGCGCAGGGCCAGCAGCAGCACACCGATGTCGTCGATGAGGATCGGATCCGGCAGCAGGTCCACCGGGCACACCAGGTAGACCACCGCGGCCCAGAAGGCCAGCTTGCCCGAGCGCGGCACGTCGGCGCTGCGCAGCAGGGCGCGGATCCGCGCCATCTTCACCACGAGCACCACGGCCACCACGAGCATCACCACGACCGCCGCCGCGACGATCACCAGCGCCGTGGTCGACCAGTCACCCAGGTCCATGTCTGCCTCCCTCGCTGCCGTGTACCCGTCCGCCGTGTGCGGAAACGGTACCGGAGCCCGACGGAAAGGAAGCACACAGCGCATGATCACACCCGAGGGAATCTGGGAGGCCGCCGGCCTGCCCGAGCGCCGGCTCGCCGGCCTGGCGCTCAATCCCGCGGCCCCCGAGGACGTCCTGCTGCGGCTGCTCGCCGACGGTCCGCCCGCGGCACGGATGGTCCTGTGCCGGGACCGGACGCTGCCGGACGCCGTGGTCGACGCCGTCGTACGCCACCCCGACAGGTACACACGCAGCTTCTTCGCCCGCAATCCGCACGCCGACCCGGCCCAGCGGGCACGGCTGCTGGACGACACCGAATGGTTCGTGCGGGCGCATCTGGCCGAGACCCCCCGGATGCCGTGGGGCGTGTGCCCCAGGCCGCTCCCGGACCGGGCCGTCGTCCACATGATCCTGACGTACGAGGGGGAGTTGCTGGGCACCCTCTACCGCCAGGCCTCCGCCGGGCTGACGGAGTCGATGCACGCCCACCCGGAGCCGAAGGTGCGACGCATGGGCGTCGCCTGGCGCGGCGTGCCGGACGAGATCCGCGACGTCCTCCTGGCGGACCCGGACGAGGAGGTACGGGACATGGTGCGGCGCCATCTGCGGCACCAGGACCCGGCATGGGTGGAGCGGGAACTGCCCGACCGGCCGTGCCATGGGCGGACTCATGCGCTGATGCACTGCGCCCTGAGCCGAGGCGTCGTGGAGGGCGTGCTCAACGCCCCCGTGGGCGAGGGGGACCGGTGGATGATCGCGGGCAACCCCACCCTCCCCGCCGATGTGGTGGTCCTGCTGGCCGCCGACGCCGACCCCGAAGTGCGGGAGCAGATCGCGTACCGTTCCGACCTCGGGTCCACGGAGCGCCGGGCGCTCGCCGCGGACACCGATCCGCGGGTACGCCTCGCGCTCTCCGTGCATCCCGCGCTGAGCGAGGCGGAACGCGCGGCGATCGACTACGAGGTGCCGGTGGGCGGCACCTTCGGACCGGTACTGCAACGCCTGTGGCCCCGGGATCCCGCCGCGGCGCGGCGGGACGCCCTGTCCGGCCACCCGTTGCTGCGGCGGCGCGCCGCCGGCGATCACAGCCTGCCGTCCGACCTGGTGGCGCGGCTGGCCGCGGACGACGACCTCGGCGTGCGCGTACTGCTCGCGCAGAACCATCCGGAGGCGCCCGCCGAGCTGCTGCTGAGCGCCTTCCTGGAGTACACCGGGAACGAGCGCGAACTCCTCCTCACCCGGCCGCGGTTCCCGGCCGCCGGGCTCGCGCGGTACGCCCGGCACGAGGACCCGGCCGTCCGCGCCCTGACCGCCCGGGATCCGGAGGCCGCGGCGGAGACGGTGGACCGGCTGACCCGCGACCCCGACCCCGGTGTGCGGGAGGCCGGGGCGCGCCATCCGAACCTCCCGCGGGCCCGGCTGGCGGAGTTGCTCGACGACGGGGAACTGGCGCACCGCGCGGCAGCCAACCCGGCGCTGGAGCCAACCGTCATGCGCAGGCTGGTGGCGCGTCTTCCCCTCCCGGACGGTGCCGCCGGATGAAGCCGGTCAGCCTGCGGTAGGCCTCGCGCATCTCGTGGCGGGCGAAGTCCTCGCGGACGTCGATGAGGGCGCCGTGGGAGGCGGTCGGGTCGACCGTGAAGCGGTCGTGCCAGCCACCTCCCGAGGCGATGATCACCGGGGCGTCGACCCCGTCGAACTGGTCGGCGGTGATGTCGATGCGCAGGCCGTTCTTCTCGATCCACGCGTGGGAGGCGCGGTTCTCCCAGGCGCTGACGTAGGTCCACACGCCCTGGCCGTTCTCGTACAGGTACTGGCCTAGGAGGATCGAGGCGTCCCCGCACGAGCCGTGCGGGAAACGCTCCAGGGAGACCAGGCCCGGGTCGGGGCAGTCGAGGATCGCCTGCCGGAACCCGAGGACCAGTGTGCGGAGTTCGGACACCCGCGGAGTCTAACCCGTGAAGATCATTTGTGGGACCCGTGGAACCGGCCCTTCTGCCGGACGCGAACCCGGATGACGGAAAGCGGGGGCGCGTGAGGAACGGGGGCATGGCGGTGGCAGCGGCCGGAACCGGTACCCGAGCCGGTTCCGGCTGCTGCGGCGGCAGTCAACCGAGCGGCATGGATGGCGTCAAGACTTCACGTCAAGATTGATGCGGGGAGCTTCGGGTGGCCCGGATGAGGCTGCTCGCGTTCAAGTTCCGAACGGATGAGACTCCCTGCAGGTCACGGCGGCGTAAGGGTCCGCAACGGCAGCCGAGCTGTTAACCCGTCAGAAACACTTTCTGCGGGGAGTCTTGACCGCGACTTCTGTCACGTCTTAACTCACGCCCTAAATTAAGTCGTGAGGCTGACACAGGAGTTCCTATGAGACCCGAAGTCAATGCCGCCCACCGCAGACCCCTGGGGCTGATCGCCCTCCTGGCGGTGCTGCTCGCCCTGATCACCGTCCCGGCCGGACCGCTCACCACGGCCCACGCCGCCGCCTGCGGCACGGCCAACGCCGCACAGGGCAGGACCGCCACCGCCTCCTCCACCGAGAACGGCTCCTTCACCGCCGCCAACGCCGTCGACGGCAACGCCGGAACCCGCTGGTCCAGCGCCTTCAGCGACCCCCAGTGGATCCAGGTGGACCTCGGCGGGTCCCAGAGCGTCTGCGAGGTCGTCCTCACCTGGGAGGCCGCCTACGCCAAGGCCTACCAGATCCAGCTCTCCGCCAACGGCACCGACTGGACCACGGTCGCCTCCACGACCACCGGCGCCGGCGGCACCGAGACCCGCGCCGTCAGCGGCACCGGCCGCTACCTGCGCGTGTACGGCACCACCCGCGCCACCGCATACGGCTACTCGCTGTGGGAGCTCGCCGTGCACACCACCGACGGCGGGACCGGCCCGGTGATCCCCGGCGGCGGCGACCTCGGCCCGAACGTCCTGGTATTCGACCCCACGACCGCGGGCATCCAGGCCAAACTGGACCAGGTCTTCCAGCAGCAGGAGTCCGCGCAGTTCGGCACCGGACGCTACGCGCTGCTGTTCAAGCCCGGCACCTACAACAACATCAACGCCAACATCGGCTTCTACACCTCGATCGCCGGGCTCGGCCTCTCCCCCGACGACACCACCTTCAACGGCGACGTGACCGTGGACGCCGGCTGGTTCAACGGCAACGCCACCCAGAACTTCTGGCGCTCCGCGGAGAACCTCGCCCTCAACCCGGTCTCCGGAACCGACCGCTGGGCCGTCGCCCAGGCCGCGCCCTTCCGCCGCATGCACGTCAAGGGCGGCCTCAACCTCGCGCCCAACGGCTACGGCTGGGCCAGCGGCGGCTACATCGCCGACAGCAAGATCGACGGCACCGTGGGCCCGTACTCGCAGCAGCAGTGGTACACCCGCGACAGCTCGGTAGGCGGCTGGACCAACGGCGTGTGGAACATGGTCTTCTCCGGCGTCCAGGGCGCTCCCGCGCAGAGCTTCCCCAACCCGCCGTACACCACGCTCGACACCACTCCCGTCTCCCGTGAGAAGCCCTTCCTCTACCTCGACGGCAACGACTACAAGGTCTTCGTGCCGGCCAAGCGCACCAACGCCCGCGGCACCAGCTGGGGCAACGGCGCGCCGCAGGGCTCCTCGCTCCCGCTGAGCCAGTTCTACGTGGTCAAGCCGGGCGCGACGGCCGCCACCATCAACGCCGCGCTCGCCCAGGGCCTCAACCTGCTGTTCACCCCGGGCATCTACCACGTCGACCAGACCATCAACGTCACCCGCGCCAACACGGTCGTGCTGGGCCTCGGCCTCGCGACGGTCATCCCCGACAACGGCGTGACCGCCATGAAGGTCGCCGACGTCGACGGCGTGAAGCTGGCCGGCTTCCTGATCGACGCCGGTGCGGTGAACTCCCAGGTGCTGCTCCAGGTCGGCCCACAGGGCGCGGCCGCCGACCACGCCGCCAACCCGACGACCGTGCAGGACGTCTTCATCCGCATCGGCGGCGCCGGACCGGGCAAGGCGACCACCAGCATGGAGGTCAACAGCGACGACACCGTCATCGACCACACCTGGATCTGGCGCGCCGACCACGGTGCCGGAGTGGGCTGGGACACCAACCCGGCCGACTACGGCCTGCGCGTGAACGGCGACGACGTCCTGGCCACCGGCCTGTTCGTCGAGCACTTCAAGAAGTACGACGTCCAGTGGAGCGGCGAGCGGGGCAGGACGGTCTTCTTCCAGAACGAGATCGCCTACGACGCCCCCAACCAGGCCGCCATCCAGAACGGCGCGACGAAGGGCTGGGCCGCCTACAAGGTGGACGACTCGGTGAACACCCACGAGGCCTGGGGCCTGGGCAGCTACTGCAACTTCACCACCGATCCGACGATCCGCATGGACCACGGCTTCGAGGTCCCGGTGAAGTCCGGGATCAAGATGCACGACGTCCTGGTGGTCTCCCTGGGCGGCATGGGCCAGTACGACCACGTCATCAACGGCACCGGTGCCGCGACCTCCGGCACCTCGACCACGCCGTCCACGGTGGTCTCCTTCCCCTGACGACAGGGCCGAGCCAGGGGTGCCCCGTCCTCCGGCGGGGCACCCCGTCCGCCGTCCTCAGGCGGCAGGCCAGCGCCGGGAGTGCAGCACCTCGCCCACGGCGACCGCCGCCGCCATGGCGAGCCCCGCCACCGGCACCGCGACGCTCCCGCAGAAGGTGCTCGCGAGCACCACCAGGGCACAGACGGGCAGCACCGCGTGCTCGGCGAACCCGCGCTTGGCGCTGCGGGAGTGGATCAGCCAGACCGTCAGCAGGAACAGCGCGGTCGGCAGCGTGACGGCGGCCGCGGCGGCCGTCTGCGAGATGTGCGCCTTGTGCACGGCCTGCTCCACCACCACCTCCAGCCCCGCGCCGATGGCGGCGGCCGAGCCGAAGACGAGGTAGTGCCCGTAACCCCACAGGAACGCCCGCGTGCTGCTGGTGAGGTGCTGGTGGATGGGGATGGCGAAGTAGATCCAGTAGGCGCAGAAGACGATGAGCAGTCCCCCGACGGCGACGGGCAGCAGCTCGCCGAGCGCGGTGGACTCGTCGACGGCGGACTGCACGGCCACCGTCGCGGCGGCCACCGACTCACCGAGCACGATGATGGTGAACAGGCCGTAGCGCTCGGAGATGTGGTGCGGGTGCCAGGTGGTGCGCTGCGCCCGCTCGGCCCAGGCGGGCACCGCCAGTTCCGCGACGGCCAGGATCAGGAAGCCCCAGTTCCACAGCCCGCCGACGGGCTGGAGCAGCAGGAGGACCCATCCCACCTGGACGACGACCAGACCGGCGGCATAGCTCAGCGCCGTGGTCCGTGCCGGTCCGGTCGCGTTGCGTGCCGCGCGCAGCCACTGGAAGGCGAGTGCGACGCGCATGATGATGTAGCCGGCCACGGCGATCGAGAAGTCGTTGGCGTCGAAGGCCCGGGGAACGCCGGCCGCCAGGACCAGGACGCCGGTGATCTGGACGAAGGTGGCGATGCGGTAGGGCACGTCGTCGGTGTCGAAGGCCGAGGCGAACCAGGTGAAGTTCATCCAGGCCAGCCAGATCGCGAAGAAGACCAGGCAGTAGCCGAGGAGACCGCGCCCGGCATGGCCTTCGGCGACCGCGTGCACCAGCCGGGCGCCGGCCTGGGCGACCGCCACCACGAAACAGAGGTCGAAGAGCAGTTCCAGCGGGGTGGCGACCCGGTGCGGCTCGTGCGGGTCGCGGGCCGTCATCCGGACCAGCGGGCGGAAGCGGCGGTCCGGCGCCACGCGATCGTGATCGGTCATCCGCGCATCGTAGGCGGTGCGCACGTGCCCGCGCCCGAAGGGACCGGGCGCGGGCACGTGGCGGGGGACGGGGTGAGGTCAGGCGCAGCCGTCCTGGAGCAGTCCGGCCCGCAGCCGGGCCAGGGTGCGCGAGAGCAGCCGGGAGACGTGCATCTGCGTGCAGCCCATGATCTCGCCGATCTGGGCCTGCGTCAGTTCCTCCACGTAGCGCAGATGGAGCAGCTGCCGGTCGCGTTCACCGAGCTCCACGACGAGCGGTGCGAGGGAGCCGAGGTCCTCGACGAGTTCCATCGCGGGGTCGACCGCGCCGATGAAGTCGGCGAGCACGGTCTCGCCGTCGTCGCCGTCGTCGCCGTTCATGGCGGCGTCGAGGGAGGAGGCGGTGTAGCCGTTGGAGGCCACCTGAGCCTCGACGACCTCGGCCTCCGGGATGTCCATGAGCGCCGCGAGCTCGCTCACCTTGGGGGCGCGGCCCAGCCGGGAGGACAGCTCGTCCCGGGCGCGGGCCAGCTCGACCCGGCGCTCCTGGAGGCGGCGCGGCACGTGCACGGCCCAGGTGGTGTCGCGGAAGAACCGCTTGATCTCACCGACGATGTACGGCACCGCGAAGGTCGTGAACTCGACCTCGCGCGAGATGTCGAACCGGTCGATGGCCTTGATCAGCCCGATCGTGCCGACCTGGACGATGTCCTCCATCTCGTCGCTGCGGTCGCGGAAGCGCCTGGCCGCGAACCGCACGAGCGACATGTTCATCTCGATCAGGGTGTTACGGGCGTACTGGTGTTCATGGGTGCCCTCCTCGAGCACCGTCAGGCGCTCGAGGAAGAGCTTGGACAGCCGGCGCGCGCTCGTGGGGGCCACGCTGCTCGGGTCGGTGATCTGCGGCAGTACGTCGACCTCGGGGCTCTCGACCCCGGTGCTCGTCCCGCTCACGTGGGCGATCACGGCTCCTCCTCGCACCTCTGCACCTCTACGTCATGTTCCCGTACGTTGCCCCTCGGGTACCCCCTCCTCCGCGAAGCATTCCCCCCGATCCCGGAAGAACGTGAATCGCGCCAAAGGCAGCGTAGGACCGGCCAGTAGGGGCAGACCACAGAGGGACCGATGATGCCTACGGGGTGATCGTGCGTGTACAGCATTGACCTAGACGCGGAAGGCGGGGGGATCGTGCGGCCCGCCACTGCGGACCGGCCGCTGCCCACCACCATCGGCGAGGCGCGTGACTTCGCCCGCGCCCGGCTCAGAGGCGTGGATCCGGAGCGGGTCGAGGACTGCCTGCTGGTCGTCTCCGAACTGGTCACCAACGCCTTCCGGTACGGCGGCGGGCTGGCGGCCCTCGACGTGGTGGCGGTGCCGGACGCGATCCGCGTGTCCGTCCAGGACCACAACGACCGGCTGCCGGCCACGCCGCAGCCCTCCGACCGCTTCCTGCCCGGCGGCTACGGCCTGCGCCTGGTGCGCCGGCTGGCCCGGGACTTCCGGGTGACGCTCCTGCGCGCGGGCGGCAAGGTCATCCACGTGCACCTGCCGCGCTGACGCGTCGTCACCTCCCGACGTCGTACGTGTGGACGAACGGATTGCGGAAACACGCACCGTGAGCACACCAAGGACCCGCAGCAAGGTCAGTTCGAATGCCGGGGCCCGACGACGGCCCCCAGGAGGCACACCATGACCACGGGCATCATCATCGGGGCGGTCGTCCTCGTTGTCCTGATCGTCCTCGCCGCGGCCGTCATGTCGCGGCGCGGCGGCGGCACGGGACAGCTCAGGCGCCGCTTCGGACCGGAGTACGAACGCACGGTCGCCCGGCACGACGGCGACACGGACGCGGCGCACCGGGAGTTGCAGGAGCGTGTCGACCGGCACGGCGGCCTGACCCCGGAGCCGCTGGGCGCACGTCAGGCCGAGGAGTACCGCGCCGAGTGGGCCGCCCTGCAGGAGCGGTTCGTCGACTCCCCCGCGCAGGCGGTGCAGGAGGCGTCGGAGCTGCTGGACCGGCTGGCGCACGACCGCGGCTTCCCGGAGCACACCTCGGGCGAGCAGATCGACGCCCTGTCGGTCCACCGCCCGCGGCACCTCCAGGCCTACCGCGACCTGCGCGGGGTCTCGCAACCCCGGAACGGCGGTGACCGCACCTCGGCGGACACCGAGGAACTGCGCGCTCGGTTGCTCCACGCCCGGGCGCTGTTCGACGACCTCATCGCGGTGGACAAGGAGCCCCGCACCACCTCGCGCGAGGACGGCGCAGGTGACACGGGCTCCGGCCGACGCGGCTCCCACCGCTTCCACATGCCGACCTGGAGCAGCCGATGAATCCCACGCACGAGCACCGCGACACCGACGGAACCAACGGAACCGGCGAGACCGACGGCACCGGCCGCGAGGTACGCAACGGCCCGGCCGGGGCCTCCGCCGAGCGGACCCCCGACGAGCGGACGTCCCCCACGGCCGGTGGCACCCGCGAACAGCGGTCCCCCCAGTCACCGCAGGCACCGCAGACCACGGGGAAGAAGGGCGAGGCGCCTGGCGCGCACCGGCCCGCCGGATGGTCGCGGCCCGAGGAAGCAGGCAAGCCCTCGGCGGCCGAGAACCCCGCGACGGTCGGCAAGCCCGCGTCAGCGGAGAAGTCCGGCGAGGCGGAGCGGCCCGCGGCGGCCCGGCGGCCGGCGCAGGACGGGCGGGTGCCCGCCCCCGGCGCGCCGCCGCGGGTGGACGGCGCGGTGGACAAGCTGCAGCAGCGCCTGCACCACGCGGTCGGCGGCTTCGTCGACGAGCCGCGCCACGCCGTCGAGGAGGCCGACGAGGTCCTCGGCGAGGCGACCGAACGACTGGTCGAGGAACTGCGCAGCCGGCGCGACGAACTGCGCTCGGGCTGGCGGGCCGGCGCGCAGGACGACGGCGACACCGAGCGGCTGCGCGTGGCCCTGCGGGGTTACCGCGACCTCGTCGACCGCGTCCTGCACGTCTGAGGACCGCACGACGCAGGACCGCACGACGCGAACGCCGTGGCCAGGAGACCCCCGGGTTTCCTGGCCACGGCGTTCGCATGTCCCGCGTCGCGGCTCAGTCGTCCGTGTGCCGGTACCGGGCCCAGAACGGCAGTCCGTACCAGCAGACCAGGTACCAGACCAGGACGCCGGCGACGAGCCACGGCACATAGGCGTCGTGCGTGGCGGCCCGCAGCACCAGGAGCAGCGCCGAGGTCATCGTCGCCAGCAGCAGCACGAGTCCGACGAAGGTGAGCCGCGAGGCCCAGCGCACGGCCTGCGGCTTGATGCGGCGGCCGGAGACGATCCGGTGGAAGGAGACCGGGCCGATCAGCGCCCCGGTCGCGCAGGCACCGAGCACGACCGTGACGATGTAGATCGTGTGGTCGGTGGAGCCGAGCCGCTGGTAGTGCGGCGTGAAGACGACCGTCAGCAGGAAGCCGAAGAGGATCTGCACGCCCGTCTGGGCGACCCGCACCTCCTGGATGAGCTCGCCCCACTTCCGGTCCGCGCGCTCGTCCTCGGTCTCGTCGCGCCCGTCTCCCGGGCCGGTCCGGCCGTCCGCGTCGTCCCTGGACATGGCACCCTCCCACTCCTCGGTCGTGCACGTCATAGGTGACTTACCATCAGGAACCCCCGCCGCGCGCGCCGTGCCCGGGGCACGACGAGGACGGCGACCGGGCCGGTCGCCGTCCCGCACGTGGTCCGGCCGCCCCCGGACGGGGGCGGCCGGACCACGGTGCTCACCGCCGCGCCTTGCTCCGCGACAGCAGGCTCACTCCGACAGCCGCGAGGCCGATCTGTATCAGCCACTCGATCCAGTCGACGCCGTCGGTGTCGGCGACGCCGAACCCCTGGGCGATCGCACTGCCGATGAAGGCCGCCACGATGCCGACGACGATCGTCCACAGCACTCCGATCGGCTGCCGCCCCGGCGCCACCAGACGCCCCAGCACACCGACGACCAGACCGATCACGATGGCACTGATGATGCTCGAGATCTCCATCTCCACCTCAACCCCAACCTCGTCCGGCCCCTGGCCGGAAGTGTGTTCGCACCACGCGGATACCCCGGGCCGGGCGCTCCACGCAGCGGCGCACCCCGGTGTCGCCGGGTGTGTTCCGCCCGCGACGGGGCACCCGGTGGACCGGAGCACTTGGGGCAGGGAGGCCGGTGTGGGCACGACGGTGGGTACGGGCGCGGCACGGCCCGGGACACAGGGGAGGAAGGCGATCCGCGCCGGGGCGCGGGCGGGCCTCGTGGCGCGCGGGGTCGTCTACGCGCTGCTGGGCGTGCTGGCCCTGCAGGTCGCCTTCGACGGGTCCTCGGAACAGGCCGACCGGGGCGGCGCGGTCGCCCGGCTGGCGGCGCAGCCCTTTGGCGGGTTCCTGGTCTGGGCCCTGGCGGTGGGGTTCGCCGGGATGACGCTGTGGCGCTTGTCGGAGGCCGCGTTCGGCGCGGCGGGACCGGACGGGGACAAGACCGGCAAGCGGCTGATGTCCGCGGCCCGCGCGGTCTTCTACGCCTTCGTGACGTACTCCGTGGTGACCTTCGCGGTGGACGGCTCCGCCGCGGGCGGGTCGAGCGACGAGACCTCCAAGGACGTCACCGCGCACGCCCTGGACTGGCCCATGGGCCGCTGGCTGGTGGGGGCGGCGGGTCTGGTCCTGGCCGGGGCAGGCGGGTGGATCGCGGTGCGCGCCCTGCTGCGGAAGTTCCGCAAGCACCTGCGGACGGGGGCGATGTCGCCGCAGGTCCGCAGGGTGGTCGACTTCCTCGGGGTGGCCGGAGGGGCCAGCCGGGGCGTGGTGTTCGCCGCTGCGGGCTGCTTCGTCGTCGTCGCGGCGGTGCGCTTCGACCCGGACCGGGCGAAGGGGCTGGACGACACGCTGCGCACGTTCCGGGACACCCCCGCCGGCCCGTGGCTGCTGGCCGTGGTCGCGGTGGGCCTGGGGCTGTTCGGGGTGTTCTCCTGGGCGATGGCCCGCTGGCGGAGGGTCTGAGCGGCGGCGGGCCGCAGGCGCCGGGCGTGGTTCAGCGGCCCGGGAGCTTGACCACCGTCACGAAGAAGTCGTCGATCTGGCGGACCACCTCGATGAACCGGTCGAAGTCCACCGGCTTGGTCACGTACGCGTTGGCGTGCAGCGCGTAGCTGCGCAGGATGTCCTCCTCGGCCTCGGAGGTGGTGAGGACGACGACCGGGATGGTGCACAGGTCGGCGTCGGCCTTGATCTCGGCGAGCACCTGACGGCCGTCGAAGCGGGGCAGGTTGAGGTCGAGGAGGATCAGGCCGGGACGCGGCGCGCCGGCGTGGGCGCCGCGCCGGTTCAGGAAGTCCAGGGCCTCCTCGCCGTCCCGTACGACGTGCAGGACGTTGCGGACCTTGTTCTCCTGGAACGCCTCGCGGGTCATCAGTTCGTCGCCGGGGTCGTCCTCGACGAGCAGCACGATGATCGGTTCCGGTTCCTGCAGGTTCACTCGGATCCTTCCTGCGGTGCGGGTTCCCGCTCGGCTGCTGCCGGCAGGGTGAAGCGGATGCGGGTGCCCTCCGGGTGCCGGGGTCGGGCCGGATCCGGCCCGGTCGGCCGCGCGCGGGCGGCGGTCACGGCGAGGGGTCCCAGGTGAGGTGGACCACGGCCAGGTCGTCGTCCAGGCCGCCGTGGTCGGCGGCCAGGGCCTCGGCGCGCGCGATCAGGGTGTCGACGAACTCCGAGGCGGGCAGGGTGGCGTGCTGTCTGGCCAGTGCGAGCAGGCCCTCCTCACCGAGCCGGCCCTGGTCGGTACGGCCCTCGAAGAGCCCGTCCGTGAAGAGCATCAGCGACTGGCCGGGGCGCAGTTCCAGGCGGCCCTCGGGCCACTCCCCCACGCCGGGCACCACGCCCAGCGCGGGCCCGCGGGGCGGCTCGGTGTACTCGACGGTGCCCTCCGGGGTCAGGTTGAGCAGTCCGTGGTGGCCGGCCCGCCACACCCGGGCGGTACGGCGGTCGGGGGCGAGGGTGAGGATGGTGGCGGTGGCGAAGATCTCGGGGGCGGCGCGTTCGGCCACCAGCACCTGTTCCAGCAGGGCGAGTTGCCGGGCGCCCTCGACCCCGGTCAGGACCAGGGTGCGCCAGGCGATGCGCAGTCCGACGCCGAGCGCGGCCTCGTCGGGCCCGTGCCCGGAGACGTCCCCGATGAGGGTGTGGACGACGCCCTCGGTGGTCTCCACGACGTCGTAGAAGTCCCCGCCGAGTAGGGAGTCGGCCCGGCCGGGGCGGTAACGGGGCGTGACGGTGACGTCCTTGGTGCGCAGCATGGGCAGCGGGAGCAGCCCGCGTTCCAGGCGGGCGTTCTCCTGGGCCCGCATCTGGCTGGCCCGCAGGGCGAGCGCCGCGCGTTCGGCCTGCTTGCGTTCGACGGCGTAGCGCAGCGCGCGGCCGAGGAGTTCGCCCTCGACGCGGCCCTTGACCAGGTAGTCCTGCGCCCCGGCGGAGAGCGCGGCGAGGCCGGTCCGTTCCTCGGCGAGACCGGTCAGCACGACGACGGCGGCGCGGTCGGTGAGCGACAGTGCCCGGCCGAGGGCGTCGAGACCCTGGCCGTCGGGCAGGTGCAGGTCGAGCAGGACGCAGTCGGCGGGGCGGGCGGCGAGTTCGGTGCCGGCCTCGGCCAGCGTACGCACCCAGCGCAGTTCGACGGGCACCCCGCTGTCGGCGACCAGTTCCTCGACGAGCAGCGCGTCCCCCGCGTCGTCCTCGACGAGGAGGACGGACAGCCGGCTGCGCCGGCCGTCGCCCTGTCTGGGGATGACGCCCTCGGGGGGCGTCAGCGTGTTGCCTTCCACATCGTCTCCCCACCCCTGTGGTGCCCCAGGTGGGGCGATGGGATCGTACGCGACCGGCACCCTGGCCGGATGCCCTTTGGGACAGTGCCGATCATCTTCGATCATTGCCGTTTGGCAACAGTAGTCGAACGCAACAATTGCACGGAGAGCACCCCGCCGGCCAACGTCCCCGGCGCCCGACGCACGGCGGGGAGCGCGGGCCGGACGGCTACGCCGTGTGGCTGCGGTCGCCGGGGAGCGGCCGTACGGCACCGAGGCCCGTCGCCTCGGCGGCGGAGCGGAACGCGGTCAGCCCCTCCAGCAGCGCGCGCCGGGCACGTTCGGGCATCGCCGCCACGACCGTCGCCAGTTCCTGCTCCCGGCGTTCCCGCAGCTGGGCGAGGAAGGCGGCCCCGCGCGGCGTCAGCCACAGGCACACCTCCCGGCGCGAGGTGGGGCTGGTGTCCCGGGTGAGGTACCCCACCGCCTGCAGCCGGTCGCAGAGCCGGCTCACCGCGGGCGGCGCGGCGCCAAGGACGTCGCACAGCGTCCTCAGGTTGATCCCCTCGTTGCCCTCCAGCGCGAACAACACGCGCAGTTGCGAGGGCGGTACGGGTGGGTCGCCCGCCTCCCGGCCGCGGCCCCACAGCACCTCCAGTGCCTCGACCACGGACGACGCCGCGGCCACGGCGGCGTCCCGCTGCGTTCCGGCGGTTGCGGGCAAGGGCACCTCCTCACGGCGCGCCGCCCACGGGGTACCGCGGGCGAGCGGGTAGACGAAGACAGGACAGGGCGCACCGAACGGCGCGCCACCACGCTAACCGACCCGCCCCCGGACCCAGAAGGACCGTCGCACCCCGGTGAACCGACACGCCCCGCTCGCCGCCGAACGCGCCCTGCGCGCGGCGCCGCCGCACGCCCTGCCCGCCGCCCTGGCGGAGGTCCTCCGCACGCACTGCGCCGCCCGCTCCGTGGAGATCCTGCTCGCCGACTACGGCCTGGCGGTGCTCCAGCCGGTCTCCGCGCCCGAACCCGCGGAGGCCGCCGTACCCGTCGCGGGAACGCCCGAAGGCCGGTGCTTCGGCGCCCAGGAACCGTTCGCCGAGCCGGCGGGCGACGACGGGGTGCGCCTCCACCTGCCGGTGAGCGTGCGCGGTGACCGGATCGGCGTGCTGAGCGTCGGCCTCCCCGGCGAACCCGCGCCGGAGGAGGTCCGGGACCTCGCGGAGATCGCGGAGGTCCTCGGCCACCACCTCCTCGTCGCCGACCGGGACACCGACCGCTACCTGCGCGCCCGCCGCCGGGAGCGGCTGACCCTCGCCGCGGAGGTGCAGTGGGAGCTGCTGCCCGGACGGGCGTGCGCCCGACCCGAGTACGCCCTGGGCGCCCAGCTGGAGCCCGCGTACGACATCCACGGCGACAACTTCGACTGGTCGGCCTCCGCGCGGGACCTCACGCTGACCGTCACCAACGGCATGGGAGAGGGCATCGAGGCCGCCCTGCTGACCAGCCTCACCGTGAACGCGCTGCGCAACGCCCGGCGCGCCGGCGTCCCCCTCGCCGACCAGGCGGCGCTCGCGGACCAGGCCGTCTACGCCCGGCACCGGGGGGAACGGTACGTGTCGGTCCTGCTGATGCGCTTCGACCTCGCGACCGGCGCGGCCGAGGTCGTCGAGGCCGGATCGCCACGCGTGTACCGGCTGCGCGGCTCGGCGGTGGAGACGATCGGCTTCGAGGCGCAGTTCCCCCTGGGCATGTTCGAGGACACCCCGTACGTGCCGCAGCCGTTCGAGGTGCGCTCCGGCGACCGGCTCCTGGTGGTGAGCGACGGCGTGTACGCGACCGCCTCCCCGGGCGGCGAGACGTACGGCGAACGGGCCCTGGCCCGCGCGGCCCTGGCCACCCGGCTGCTTCCGGCCGCGGACGTCCCACGGGCGATCCTGGGCGAACTGCCGGGTCACCGCGTCCTGCCGGAGGCCGAGGACGACGCGCTGATCGTGTGCCTGGACTGGCGGTGAACCGCTGGGCGGAGCTTGCCCGGTGACGGACGATGGGGAAGACTCTTGCCGAAGGGCAACTGTTTGCCCAGCCAACCTTCGTCCAGGTACGAGAGGGTGACCGGAGCGAGCCCGACGGTCCCAGACGGCCCCGGCCAAGCTCCTACCGCATCGTGACGTCTCTCCCGCCTCCGCGCTCACCAGTGGCTCGAGAGCAGGGGTCAGGCACCTCCGCTCGGATCGGGCAACGGGTGCTGCGCGCGCTGATCGAGTCCCTGACCGAGACCGCCGTCGTGGTGTGCGACCGCGCCGGGGTGATCCGTGCCGTGAACGCCGTGGTCACCTCCTGGGCCCCGCGCGCCGTGCCCGGCCGCCCGCTCGCCGGTACCGCGCCCGCGTGGCTGACGACGGCGGACGCCTCCGGGGCGTCCACCGCCCACGGCGGCGTGGGGAGCCGGCAGGTCACGGCACGCCGCGCCGACCTCCCGGGCGGGCACCACGCCTGGTACCTCACCGACGTGACGGACGCCCGCAGCGCCGACCGCGAACTGCGGCTGGCCCAGGAGAGGGCGGCGTTCCTGGCCGAGGCGTCCGCCCGGCTGCTCTCCTCGCTCAACCCGCGCGAGTGCGTGGCCGCCACGGCCGAACTGGCCGCCTCACGGCTGGCCGACGCCGCGGTGGTCGTCACCCCGCCCGACCGGCGGCGGCTGCGGCTGACCCGGGCCGTCACGGGCCGCCCCGGTGTGGAGGAGTGCGCGCCGTCCGCCGATCCCGCCGAGGTGCCGGGGCTGGCGGAGGCGCTGGCCGGGTTCCCCCCGGTGCCGTCCCGCTGGATCGACCCCGCGCAGACCCCGGACTGGGTGGTCCCCGAGGACTTCGGCGCCCCGGTGTCACTGCTGGTGACCCCGCTGCCGGGCAACGGGGTGCCGGCGGGTGCGCTCATCCTGATGCGGCGCCTCGGCGGGCCGTTCACGGTCGAGGAGGAGACCTTCGCCCGGGTCTTCGCCGCCCGGGCCGGCGCCGCGATCTGCGCGTCCGTCCTCTACACCGAACAGGCGCGCAGCGCCGCCCTGCTCCAGGAGGACCTGCTGCCGCCGCGGCTGAAGCCCATCAGGGGCACCGAGGTCGCGGGCTCCTACCGGCCGGCCCGCGAGGCGCTGCGCATCGGCGGGGACTTCTACGACGCCTACCCGGCGCTGGACTCCGACGGCGAGAGCACGGTGGTCCTGGGGGACGTGTGCGGCAAGGGCCTGGAGGCCGCCGTCCTCACCGGCAAGATCCGCAACACCCTCAGTGCCCTGCGCCTGGTCGAGACCGACCACGTGCGGCTGCTGACGCTGCTCAACCACGCGCTCCTCAACACCGCGCACGCGCGGTTCGCGACCATGGTGCTGGCGGGTGTCACCCCGCTCGGACACGGCCAGGTGCGGCTGCGGCTCACCGCGGGCGGCCACCCGGCCCCGCTCATCCTGCGGGCCTCCGGCGAGGTGGAGGAGGCCGACACGACGGGCACGCTGATCGGCGCGGTGCCCGACGTACGGGCCACGACCTTCACCACGGTGCTGCAGCCCGGGGAGAGCTGCCTGCTCTACTCGGACGGCGTCACCGAGGCCCGCGGCGGGGTGACGGGCCGTGAGTTCTTCGGCTCGGAACGCCTGAAGACGACCATGGCCGGGTGTGTCGGCATGCCCGTGGAGGCCCTGGTCGAGCACGTGGAGATGCGCACCACCGAATGGCTCGCCGACCGCCCCCACGACGACATCGCGCTGGTCGGCATGGCCGCCCCGCGCGACACCCATGGCGACGCGGACCCCGGCTCCCGCCGCCCCGCGGGGTCCTGAGTCCCACGGGACCAGCACCGCCGGCCGGATGCTGCACCCGCCGGTCGCTGCTGACGGTGGCCGTCGTCCCGGGCGTTCGGCGTCGGCCGGATTCCTCGACGGGCGCGGCGCGCGCCGTGAGTTCGGCGGCCCTCCCGGGCACGCGTGCCGCGAGGGCGCGGTCCGGCCCGCGTGATCCGCCGCGGGCCCCACGCGACGACGGGGACCGGTCCGGGCCCGCCGCGGACTCCGGCGCGGCCCCGGCCGCGCACCGTGACCGGTCATACTGGTGTCATGACCAGCGCGGCGAGGCAGAGAGCGAGATCCGGCGCATGACGCAGTCCCCCGCCCGGCAGACCGCGCCGGCGGCCGAGGAGCCGCGTCTGACGGTGGACGAGCTCGCGGCACGGTCCGGTACGACGGTCCGCACGATCCGCTTCTACAGCGCCAAGGGCCTGCTGCCGCCGCCGGAACTGGGCACCCGCCGCGTCGGTCTGTACGGGCCGGACCACCTCGCCCGTCTGGCGCTGATCGAGGAGCTGCAGCGGCAGGGGCTGACGCTGGCCGCGATCGGCCGCTACCTGGACCAGCTGCCCGCCGACATCACCCCCGAGGACCTCGCGCTGCACCGGGCGCTGGTGGCGACGTGGATGCCGGACGCCGCGGAGGAGCTGGCCCGCGACAGGCTGGAGCAGCGGGCGGGGCGGCCGCTGAGCGGTCATGACCTGGACCGGCTCGCGGCCATGGGCGTCCTGCACCCCACCGGGGACCCCGGTGTGCTGCTGGTGAACCCGGCCCTGCTGCACCTGGGCGTGCGCCTGCTGGACGTGCCGATCCCGCTGGAGACGCTGCTCGCCACCCGGGAGATCGTGCTGAAGCACGCCCGCGCGGTCGCCCACGAGCTGCACCGGCTCTTCCAGCAGGAGGTGTGGCAGCCGTACGTGGCCGGACGCCCGGCGCCGGAGGAGCGGGCCCGGATGCGCAGGCTCACCGACGACCTGCAGCCGATGGTCGTCCAGGCCCTGGTCACCGCCTTCCAGCGGTCGCTCGCCGAGGAACTGCGGGCCACGGCCGCCGGGCTCGGCGACCGGGGGCGCGGCGAGGACTGAGACGACGGTGCCGCGGTCCCCGGGAACGGGGGGCCGCGGCACCGTCGTACCGGCCGGTGCGTCCCGGCCCGCGGTACGGGTCAGCCGTCGGTGAAGGTCTCGCCCCGCGCGACCTTGCGCACCAGCAGCTCCGGCGCCGCGAAACGCTCGCCGTAGGCGGCCCTCAACTCCTCGGCGCGGGCGAGGAAGCCGGCCGGGCCGCCGGGGTAGCCGTTGACGTACTGCAGGACGCCACCGGTCCAGGCGGGGAAGCCGATGCCCAGGATGGAGCCGATGTTGGCGTCGGCGACGGAGGTGAGGACGCCCTCCTCCAGGCAGCGGACGGTGTCCAGCGCCTCGGCGAAGAGCATGCGCTCCTTGAGGTCCTCGAAGGGGACGGCCGCCGCCTCCGGCTTGGTGAAGTGCTCGCGCAGTCCGGGCCACAGGCCCGCCCGCCTGCCGTCCGCGTAGTCGTAGAAGCCGGCGCCCCCGCTGCGCCCGGGGCGGCCGAACTCCTCGACCATGCGGTCGATGACGGCGTCGGCCGGGTGCTGCTGCCAGGTGCCGCCGGCCTCCTCCACCGCGCGCCGCGACTCCTCGCGGATCTTGCGGGGCAGGGTGAGCGTCAGCTCGTCCATCAGGGAGAGCACCTTGGCCGGGTAGCCCGCCTGGGCGGCGGCCTGCTCCACGGTCGCGGGGTCGACGCCCTCGCCGACCATGGCGACGCCCTCGTTGATGAAGTGCCCGATGACGCGCGAGGTGAAGAAGCCGCGCGAGTCGTTGACGACGATCGGGGTCTTGCGGATCTGCCGCACCAGGTCGAAGGCGCGGGCGACGGCCTCGTCTCCGGAGCGGGCGCCCTTGATGATCTCGACCAGCGGCATCTTGTCGACCGGCGAGAAGAAGTGCAGGCCGATGAAGTCCTCACGGCGCTGCACGCCCTCGGCGAGCAGCGTGATGGGCAGGGTGGAGGTGTTGGAGCACAGCAGGGCGTCGGGGGCGACCACGCCCTCGATCTCCTGGAAGACCTTGTGCTTCAGGGCCGGGTCCTCGAAGACCGCCTCGATGACGGCGTCGCAGCCCGCCAGGTCCTGCGGGTCGGCGGTGGGGTGGATGCGGGCGAGCAGCTCGTCCCGCTTCTCCTGGGTGGTGCGGCCCCTGGCCAGGGCCTTGTCCAGGAGCCCCGCGGAGTACGCCTTGCCGCGCTCGGCGGCCTCGGCGGTGACGTCCTTCAGGACGACCTCGATGCCCGCCTTGGCGCAGGAGTAGGCGATGCCCGCGCCCATCATGCCGGCGCCGAGCACGGCCACCTTGGTGACCTGCCGGGCCGGGACGTCCTTGGGGCGGCTGGCACCGGAGTTGACGGCCTGCATGTCGAAGAAGAACGCCTGGATCATGTTCTTCGCGACCTGGCCGGTCACCAGCTCGGTGAAGTGGCGGGCCTCGATCGTGAAGGCGGTGTCGATGTCGACCTGGGCGCCCTCGACGGCGGCGGCGAGGATGTTGCGCTGCGCCGGATAGGGGGCGCCGGCGAGCTGCTTCCTCAGGTTGGCCGGGAAGGCGGGCAGGTTGGCCGCGAACGCGGGGGTGCTGGGGGTGCCGCCGGGGATGCGGTAGCCCTTGACGTCCCACGGCTGCGCGGACTCGGGGTGGGCGTCGATGAAGGCGTGCGCCTTGGCGAGCATGTCGTCGTGGTCCGTGGCGACCTCGTGGACCAGCCCGTTCTCCAGCGCGCGCCGCGGGTCGTACTGGTTGCCCTGCAGCAGCACCTTCAGCAGCGCGTCGGTGATGCCCAGCAGCCGCACCGTGCGGACCACCCCGCCGCCGCCCGGGAGCAGGCCGAGGGTCGCCTCGGGCAGGCCGATCTTCGATCCGCGGGCGTCGAGCGCGACGCGGTGGTGGCAGGCCAGCGCGATCTCGTAACCGCCGCCGAGGGCAGCGCCGTTGACGGCGGCGACCACGGGCTTGCCGAGGGTCTCGATGCGGCGCAGGTCGCGCTTGATGCCCATGCCGGCCTCGAAGATCTGCGGGGCGTCCTCGGGACCCGCCTTGATCATGTCCTTGAGGTCGCCGCCCGCGAAGAAGGTCTTCTTGGCGGAGGTGACGATGACGCCGCGGACCGAGTCGCGTTCCGCCTCCAGGCGGTCGGCGACGGCCCGCAGGGACTCCCTGAAGGCCTGGTTCATGGTGTTGGCGGACTGGTTCGGGTCGTCGAGGACGAGGGTGACGACCCCGGTCCCGTCCTGTTCCCAGCGGATGGTGGTGTTCGTCGGAAGAGCGGTCATGTTCGGTCGGCTCCGTTGCGGGATGCGGGACAGGAGGTCAGAGACGCTCGACGACGGTGGCGATGCCCATCCCGCCGCCGACGCACAGCGTGGCGAGTCCGTACCGCTGGTCGCGGCGCTCCAGTTCGTCGATCAGGGTGCCCAGGATCATGGCGCCGGTGGCGCCGAGCGGGTGGCCGAGCGCGATGGCGCCGCCGTTGACGTTGACCTTGTCGTGGCTCAGGCCCATCTCGCGCATGAAGCGCAGGACGACGGCGGCGAAGGCCTCGTTGATCTCGACGAGGTCGATGTCGTCGACGGTCAGCCCGGCCTTGGCGAGCGCCTTGCGGCAGGCGGGGGCGGGGCCGGTGAGCATGATGGTCGGGTCGGAGCCCGAGACCGCGGCGGAGACGATGCGGGCGCGCGGGGTCAGGCCGAAGCGCTCGCCCGTCTCGCGGTTGCCGACGGCGACCAGAGCGGCCCCGTCCACGATGCCGGAGGAGTTGCCCGCGTGGTGGACGTGGTCGATCTTCTCGATCCAGTGGTACTTCTGCAGCGCGACGGCGTCGAAGCCGCCCGCCTCGCCGATCGTGGCGAAGGAGGGCTTCAGCCCGGCCAGGCTCTCCGCGGTGGTGCCGGGCCGGATGTGCTCGTCGCGGTCGAGGACGACCAGGCCGTTGCGGTCGACGACGGGGACGACGGAGCGGTCGAAGCGCCCTTCCTTCCACGCCTCGACGGCGCGCGCCTGCGACTCGGCGGCGTAGGAGTCGACGTCGTGACGGGTGAAGCCCTCGATGGTGGCGATGAGGTCGGCGCCGACGCCCTGGGGCACGAAGCCCGTGGTGTAGCTGGTCATCGGGTCCATGGCCCAGGCCCCGCCGTCGGAGCCCATGGGGACGCGGGACATCGACTCGACGCCGCCCGCGAGCACCAGGTCCTCCCAGCCGGAACGCACCTTGGCGGCGGCCATGTTGACGGCCTCCAGACCGGAGGCGCAGAAGCGGTTCTCCTGGACGCCCGCCACGGTCTCGGGCAGCCCGGCGGCGATGGCGGCGGTCTTGGCGATGTCGGAGCCCTGGTCGCCGATCGGTGTCACGACGCCGAGCACGATGTCGTCGATCGCGGCCGGGTCGAGGCCCGGCAGGCGGCGGCGCAGTTCGTCGATGAGCCCGGTGACCAGGTCGATGGGCTTGGTGCCGTGCAGGGAGCCGTTGGCCTTTCCGCGCCCGCGCGGGGTGCGGATGGCCTCGTAGACGTAGGCGTCGGTGCTCAACGTCGGATGCCTTTCGATGAGGGTGCCGGTGGGGATGTCGATGGCGATGCCGGTGGGGGGTGACGGGCGGGGATGGGGCCGGATCAGCCGAGCAGCGAACGGCCGATGATCTCCTTCATGATCTCCGTGGTGCCGCCGTAGATGGTCTGGATGCGTCCGTCGGTGAAGGCCTTGGCGATCGGGAACTCGCTCATGTAGCCGTAGCCGCCGTGCAGTTGCAGACAGCGGTCGGTGACCCGCTTCTGCAGTTCCGTCGCCCACCATTTGGCCATCGACGCGTGCACCGCGTCGAGGCGGCCCGCCGCGTGCTCGCCGACGCAGCGGTCGACGAAGGTGCGCGTGACCGCGCACTCGGTGGCCATCTCGGCGATCTCGAACCGTATGTGCTGGAGCCGGGCGAGCGGCCGGCCGAAGGCCTCGCGCTCCTTGACGTAGGTGGTGGTGAGGTCGAGCAGGTGCTCGGCGGCGGCCGCCGCGGCGACGGCGATGGTGAGCCGCTCCTGGGCGAGGTTGGCCATCAGGTGGAAGAAGGCCTGGTTCTCGGTGCCGAGCAGGTTCTCCTTGGGCACCCGTACGTCGTGGAAGAAGAGCTCGGCGGTGTCCTGGGCCTTCTGGCCGATCTTGTCGAGGTTGCGGCCGCGTTCGAAGCCGGGCATGCCCCGCTCCACGACGAGGAGGCTCAGCCCGCGCGCACCGCCCTCGGGGGTGGTGCGCGCGACGACCACGACGAGGTCGGCGAGGATCCCGTTGGAGATGAAGGTCTTGGAGCCGTTGAGGACGTAGGCGTCGCCCGCGTCTGTGGCCGTGGTGCGGATGCCCTGCAGGTCGGAACCCGCACCGGGCTCGGTCATGGCGATGGCCGTGATGGTCTCGCCGCTGCAGAAGCCGGGCAGCCAGCGCCGCTTCTGCTCCTCGGTGGCCAGTCCGGTCAGGTACGGGCCGATGATGTCGTTGTGCAGGCCGAGGGCTAGCCCGTGCGCGCCGGCGCGGGCGAACTCCTCGGCCAGCACGACCGCGTAGCGGAAGTCGTCGCTGCCCCCGCCGCCGTACTCCTCGGGGACGGCCGGGCCGAGCAGGCCCTGGCGGCCGGCGGCGAGCCAGGCCCCGCGGTCGACGATGCCGGCCTTCTCCCAGCGCTCGTGGTGCGGCAGCACCTCCTTGGCGAGGAAGGTCCGCACGGTCTCCCGGAACGCCTCGTGCTCGGCCGTGAAGAGGTCGCGCTGCATGCTTGTGCCTGCCTTCCGCCGGTGGCCCGGCTACGGGAGCCGGTCCCCGGCCTGCTCGACGAGGGTGGTGGTGGGCGGCGAGGCCCCGGGGGCGGGCGCCGGCAGGTCCCAGTCGCGGGCGACCTCGGCGGTGTGCGCGCCGGGCATCGCGGGCGGACGGCGCAGCGCGCCGGGGGTGGCGGAGAAGCGCGGGGCGGGAGCGGGCTGGGTGATGCCGCCGGTGCCGGCGAAGGTGCCGCGGGCGGCCAGGTGGGGGTGGGCCGCGGCCTCCGCCAGCGACAGCACCGGCGCCGTGCAGGCGTCGCTGCCCTCGAAGACCTCCGTCCACTCCTGACGGGTACGGGACTTGAAGCGGGCCGCGATCACGGCGCGAAGCTCGTCCCAGCGTCCGAGGTCGCCCCGGTCCGGCGCGTCCTGGGGGAGGTCGAGCAGCCGGGCGAACTCCGCGTAGAAGGCGGGTTCCAGGGCGCCGACGGCCATCCAGCCGCCGTCGGCGGTCTCGTAGACGGCGTAGTAGGGGCAGCCGCCGTCCAGCAGGTTGGCGCCGCGCCGGTCCTGCCAGCCGCCGGCGGCGACCATGCCGCGGATCATCGCGCCGAGGTGGGCGACGCCGTCGACGATGGCCGCGTCGACGACCTGTCCGGTGCCGGTGGCGCGGGCGTGGTGCAGGGCCGCGAGGACGCCGGTGACGAGGTAGAGGGAGCCGCCCGCGTAGTCGCCGAGCAGGTTGGCCGGGATGGCGGGCGGTCCGTCGCCGGAGCCGATCATCCCGAGGGCCCCGGCGACGGCGATGTAGCCGATGTCGTGCCCGGCGCGCGGGGCGAGCGGCCCGTCCTGGCCCCAGCCGGTCATCCGGCCGTAGACGAGGCGGGGGTTGCGGGCGTGACAGTCGGCGGGACCGACGCCGAGACGTTCGGCGACGCCGGGGCGGTTGCCCTCCAGCAGGATGTCGGCGCGCGCGACGAGGTCCAGGACCAGCCTGGCGCCCTCCTCGGTCTTGAGGTCGGCGACCACGGAGCGTTTGTTGCGGTTGGTGACGTCGTGCGCCGGGTCGATGCCGAGCCGTGGGCCGCCGGGCCGGTCGACGCGGACGACGTCGGCGCCGAGGTCGCCGAGCAGCATGGCGGCGAACGGGGCCGGCCCGATGCCGGCCAGCTCCACCACGCGCACACCGGCGAGCGGCCCGCCGGCGGAGGCCGCTTCCCCGGGTCGCGTTCCCGCCTCGGTCATCGGGGGCCTCCGGCTTCGCAACGAGCATGACAGTATTGCTGTAACACTGGCGATGCTATGGATGCGCGATGCCGTTGACAAGGGCCGCAGCCCCGGCAGGCCGCGGTTCGTGTGAGGATCACCGCCATGGAGGAGGCACAGTGGCGAAGGTGACGGACGTGGCGCCGCCGGACGACGCCGTACGGGTGAGGGAGCTCTGGCAGGGCCTTGGCCTGCCGGGGATCGTGGACGTGCACACGCACTTCATGCCGGACCGCGTGCTGGCCAAGGTCTGGGCGTACTTCGACTCCGCCGCCCCGCTCACGGGCCGGCCGTGGCCCATCGCGTACCGCACCGACGAGGACGCACGGGTGGCCACGCTCCGGGCGTTCGGGGTGCGCGCCTTCACCTCGATGCTCTACCCGCACAAGCCCGCGATGGCCGCCTGGCTGAACTCCTGGGCCGCCGGCTTCGCCGCCCGGACGCCCGACTGCCTGCACACGGCGACCTTCTTCCCGGAGCCGCAGGCGCCGGGCTACGTCCGGCAGGCGCTGGAGGCGGGCGCCCGGGTCTTCAAGTGCCACGTCCAGGTCGGGGCCTTCGACCCCAACGACCCGCTGCTCGACCCCGTCTGGGGGCTGCTCGCAAACAGCGGCGTCCCCGTCGTCACCCACTGCGGGTCGGGGCCCGTCCCCGGCCGCCACACCGGTCCCGGCCCGATCGCGCGGCTGCTGGCCCGGCACCCCCGGCTGCGGCTGGTCGTCGCCCACATGGGGATGCCCGAGTACGGGGCGTTCCTGGACCTCGCCGGGCGATACGAGGGCGTGCACCTGGACACGACGATGGCCTTCACGGACTTCAGCGAGGCCACGGCGCCCTTCCCGCTCCCGGAGCGCAAGCGGCTCGCCGACCTCGGGGAGCGCGTCCTGTTCGGCAGCGACTTCCCCAACATCCCGTACGCGTACCCGCACGCCCTGGAGGCGCTGACGCGGCTGGAGCTGGGCGACGCGTGGACGCGGGGCGTCCTGCACGGCAACGCCGTCCGGCTGTTCGGGCTCGCCAGGTGACGCCGCCCCTGCGGCCCGGCGGCCCCGAGGCGCTCACCACGGCGCGGCTGGTCCTCGAACCGCTGCTGGTCGAGCACGCCGAGGAGATGGCCGCCGTGCTCGGCGACCCCCGGCTCCACGAGTTCACCGGTGGTACTCCGTACGACGCACCGGGCCTGCGCGCCCGCTACGCCCGCCTGGTCGCCGGCTCCGGGGACCCGGGCGTGTCCTGGTGGAACTGGGTGGTCCGGCTCCGCGCGGACGACCGCCTCGCGGGCACCGTGCAGGCGACGGTGGCGTGGGACACGCCGGACGGCACGGTCGCGGAGGTCGCCTGGGTGGTCGGCACCCCCTGGCAGGGCCGCGGCATCGCCACCGAGGCGACCGTCGCCCTCGTCGCCTGGCTCGCCGCGCTCCCCGTGGACCGCGTCGTCGCCCACGTCCACCCCGGGCACCGGGCGTCCGGAGCGGTCGCCGCCGCGGCGGGCCTGGCCGCCACGTCCCTGGTCGTGGACGACGAGATCCGCTGGCAGCGCGACGTCACCCCGCGATCCGACGCGACACGGGGCTGACCCGCTCGGCGGGCGCTGCGGCCGCCGGGCCCGTGCGGCGGCCCGTGCGGCGCTCCGACGGAAGGGGGCGCGGCGCCGGGACGGCCGAGGCAGCAGGGTGGCGGTCACGGCCGTACCGCACGCGAGGGCGCCCCAGGTGCCTCGGGCAGGCCCATCGGGAGCGGGCGAAGGGGCTCCCCGCCCACCGCAGTCCGAAACGACGACACCGGCGGGCGGCCACGGACGCCATTGCAGCCGTCGGCCGCCGGCGTGATGAAGGATGTCCCCGCCCGGAACATCCCGCTACGTCCCGCCGCACGCCACCGGAGGTACCCCGCATGGCGCCACGTCCGCACTGGCTCTTCGGCGACCAGCTGGGGCCGCACTTCCTCGACCCCGGCGTCCCCGTGGTGATGATCGAGGCGCGCTCGGCGTTCGCCCGGCGCCGCTCGCACCGGGCCAAGGCCCATCTGCTGCTGTCCGCGATGCGCCACCGGGCGGCGGAACTCGGCGACCGCGTGCGCTACGTGCGGGCCGAAACCTACCGCGAGGGGCTGCGCGAGGCGGTCGGCGACGCAGGCGTGTCCGTGTGCCGGCCGAGTTCCCGGGCCGCGCTGCGGCTGGTGGAGTCGCTGGACCGGGTCGAGGTGCTGCCGGACCGCGCGTTCCTCGTGCCGCGTGAGGACTTCACCGGGTGGCTGGAGGGCCGCTCCGGCGGACGCCTGCTGCTGGAGGACTTCTACCGCTGGGTGCGCCGCTCCCACGACCTGCTGATGGACGGCGGCGAACCGGCCGGCGGCCGCTGGAACCTGGACCACGACAACCGCGAGCCGCCGCCGCGCGACCGGGACGACCTCGGGGTGCCGCCGCCCTGGCGGCCGTACGAGGACGAGATCGACGAGGAGGTCCGGCGCGACCTGGACCGCTGGGAGCGCGAGGGCCGGGTCCGCTTCGTGGGACGCGACGGACCCCGCATGTTCCCCGCGACCCGGCGCGAGGCCCTGTCGGCGCTGCGCGCCTTCGTCGCGCACCGGCTGCCGGAGTTCGGGCGGTACGAGGACGCCATGCTCGCCGGGGACCCGGTGATGAGCCACAGCCTGCTCTCCGCCCCCCTGAACCTGGGGCTGTTGCACCCCGCCGAGTGCGTCGAGCGGGCGGAGCGCGCCCTGCGGTCCGGTGAGGCGCCGCTGAACAGCGTGGAGGGCTTCATCCGGCAGGTCGCCGGATGGCGCGAGTACGTACAGCAGTTGTACTGGCACTTCGGCGCCGGCTACCGGCACCGCAACGAACTGCGTCACCACACGCGGCTGCCGCGCTGGTTCCTGGAACTGGACGCGGAAGCGGTGCGGGCGCGCTGCCTGTCGACGGTGCTGGCCCAGGTCCGCGACACCGGGTGGACCCACCACATTCCCCGGCTGATGGTGCTGGGCAGTCACGCCCTCCAACACGGCTGGAACCCGGCGGAGTTGACCGACTGGTTCCACCGCTGCTTCGTCGACGGCCACGACTGGGTGATGGCGCCGAACGTGGTCGGGATGTCCCAGTACGCGGACGGCGGGCTGATGACCACCAAGCCGTACACCTCGGCCGGCGCCTACATCCACCGCATGAGCGACCTGTGCGACGGCTGTGCCTACCGGCCCGCCGAACGGACGGGCGAGCGCGCCTGCCCGTACACGACCGGCTACTGGTCCTTCGTGCACCGGCACCGGGACCTGCTCGCCGCCAACCACCGTACGGCGAGGGCGGTTCGGGGGCTGGAACGGCTGGGGAACCTGCCCGAGGTGCTGGCCCTGGAGGAGCAGCGCGGACGACGAGCTCCGTGACGGTGCGCAACCTCGGCCGTGCAGCGGGTACGCGAACACCGGTGCCCCTCGGCGATACCTACGAAAGAGAGTCGCTTCGTCACTCTGCGTAGCGAACTCAATGCACTTCAGGCACGTATAGTTACCTGCGTCACACCAGTAACAGGGAACGGTTCGGGGGCCCACGTGAGTCTCATACGTAGGGCCGCAGTTGGGCACTGGAGCTGGTTGCTGCCCGACGCGCAGGAGTAGTGAGGAGAAGCCATGCGACCGTTCGCGCTGATTCATGCCCGGCCGGCCACACCCGAAACATTCGTAGCGCCGTACACCTACGATTCCGCCCTGCAGCTGAACGTGCTCCCCGACGGACGCCCCGTCATCACCGACCGCGCGCTGCTGCTCGCCACGGCCGCCACCGTCTCCACCGCAGGCTCCAAGACGCACTTCGACGACTGAGCACCCCGAACCCGATGACCGTCCTGATCCTCACCTCCCCCGAGGACGTGACAGCCGACCTGGTGGTGGCCGCGCTGCACGACCGCGGGACGCCGGTGGTCCGCCTGGACCCTGCGGACCTGCCCGGCGAGGTGTCCATGTCCGCCGAGTACGTACGCGGTGACGTACGCGGGTACCTGTCGGTCCAGGAGCGCATGGTGAGCATGGACAGCGTGCGCTCGATCTGGATCCGAAGACCCGGCACACCCGGCGCGGGCGCGGCGGAGCAGTCCGCGTGGCTGACCGCCGAGGCCGGCGCAGCACTGTACGGGGCGCTGCGCTGCGTGCGGGCCCGGTGGATGAACCACCCGGGCGCCGCGGCGCAGGCCCGTTACAAGCCGTGGCAGTTGTTCACCGCGCACCACTGCGGGTTCGCGGTCCCCGCCACGCTCATCACCACCTTCCCGCAGGCGGCACGGGAGTTCGCCGAGCAGCATCCGCAGCTGGTCGTCAAGTCGGTCTCCGGCACGCACCCGGGCGATCCGCCGATGGCGCTGCCGACCACGCTGGTCGCCCCGGACGCCGACTTCTCCGCGGTGACCGCCGGGCCGACGCTGCTGCAGCAGTACATACCCAAGGCCGCCGACATCCGGCTGACCTGCGTGGGGACGGGGCTGTTCGCGGCCCGCAAGAAGTCCGGCCCCGACCAGGTCGACGGCCGGTTCGGCAGCCCCGAGGACGCCGACTGGGAGCCCGTCGAGCCGCCGGCGCGCATCGTGCGCTCGGTGCGGGAGTACATGGCCGCGGCCGGACTCGCCTACGGCGCCTTCGACTTCGCCGAGGACACCGACGGGACCTGGTGGTTCCTGGAGTGCAACCAGGGCGGGCAGTTCGGCTTCGTCGAGCTGGCGACGGGGCAGCCCATCACCGCGGCCATCGCCGACTGGCTGGCCGGCTGTCAGGACTCCCGCACGCCCCACGGGGCGCCGTAGGAGGTCAGCAGGTCGAGGAAGGGACGGGGTGCGAAGGCCTCCGGGCCGAGGACCCCGCTGCCCGCCCAGGTGCCCGCGGCCATCAGTTCCAGGGCCACGACGGGGTTGACGGCCGTCTGCCAGACGACGGCCTGCGAGCCGTACTCGCGCATCGACCACTGGTTGTCGACGACGTGGTACAGGTACACCTCGCGCGCCCGGCCGTCCTTCGTCCCCTTGACCCACGTCCCGGCGCAGGTCTTGCCGTGCATGCGCTCGCCCAGCGTCGCCGGGTCCGGCAGGCAGGCGGCGACCACGTCCCGCGGGCTGACCCGGGCCGCTCCCAGGTCGCTGCCCACCGCGACGGGTTCGGTGCGGTCCAGGCCGAGTTGGTGGAGGGTCCTGAGGGTGCCGATGAACTCCTCCCCCAGGCCGTACTTGAAGGTGACACGCCCCGCGTCGACCCAGCGCGGCATCAGCAGCACCTCCTCGTGCTCGACGTTCACGCAGCTGACGGGGCCGATGCCCGCGGGGAAGTCGAAGACCTCGGGCTCGCTGAAGGGCGGGGTCGTGAACCAGCCGCGTCCGGCCTCGTAGACCACCGGCGGGTTGAGGCACTCCTCGATGGTGGTCCAGATGCTGAACGACGGAGCGAAGTCGTAGCCGTCGACGGTGAGGTTCGCGCCGTCGCGCACCCCGATCTCCTCGATCGCGTCGAACAGCTCGTCGGCGGCGTAGCGGGCGAAGACGTCCGACAGGCCCGGCTCCACGCCCATCCCGACCAGGGCCAGCCGTCCGGCCTTCTCCCACTCGGCGGCCCGCTCGAACTGCTCGTCGCCGAGCTTGACCCCGCACTCCTGATGGGGGCGCTCCGGGTGCGGGCGGGACAGCGACATCGCCATGTCGAGGTAGTCGGCGCCGGCGGCGAGGGCGGCACCGAACAGGGGCATCACGAAGCGCGGGTCGGTGGCGTTGAGCAGGACGTCGCAGCGCCGCTCGGCGAGCAGCGCGGTGACCGCGGCCTCGTCGGAGGCGTCGACGCGGGCGGCGGAGAACCGGCCCGTCCCGTCGTCCACGGCCGCGACGGCGGCCTCGGCGCGGGACAGGTCCCGGTCGGCGACGACCATGGCCTCGAAGAACGAGCGGCGGGCGGCGATCCGGGTGATGGCGGTGCCCACCCCGCCGGCTCCCACAAGCAGTACACGCATGGCTGACCAGTCTCCGTTTCCGAGGCGGAGGCGCCTCTGCCCAGGGATGAAACGCCGTCGCGCGATGTATGGTCAATGGTGTTGGCATAAGGTCTCCCCGAGCGGGAAGGAGGGGCGCGTGCCCAAGAAGGTCGTCCAGGAGGCGGCACGCCGGCGCCGCCGCCCCACCAGGAGCGGGGCCGTCCTCTCGCACCGGCTGATCGTCGACACCGCGCTGCGGATGCTGCGCGAGCACGGCTCCGCCGGGCTGACCGTGCGCCGGCTGGGCACCGCGCTCGGCGCCGACCCGAGCACGCTGTACCGCTACTTCCGCGGCATGGACGACCTCACCCTGGCCATCGCGGACGACCTGATGGGCCGGGCGGTGGAGGGCTGGCGGTCCACCGGCACCTGGCGCGCCGACCTGCACGACCTGGGGCTGCGCATCCACACGGCGTACCTCGCCCATCCGCAGGCGGCGGTGCTCACCGCCAGCCGGGTCTCCGGCCGCGCCCACGAGACCGCGGCCGACGAGACCGTCCTGGGCATCCTGCGCACCGCCGGGTTCCCCGACCCCGCCGCGGTCGCGATCTACCAGGCCTTCATCGACCAGGCCCTGGCCTTCGCCGCGCTGGACGCGGCGACCCTGGCCCTCCCCGAGGCCGCCCGGTCCGCCGACCGGGACGTGTGGCAGGAGACGTACGCCCGCCTCCCGGCGCGGACCCACCCGCACATCGCGGCCACCGCCGGCCTGCTGGTCGACCGCATGAACCGCAGCGCCTACCCCACCGCCCTCGACATGCTCCTGGACAGCGCCGCGGCCCGGCTGGCGGCGTCGCGGGAAGCCTGAGGGCTCACCTCCCGTTCACCTCCCCTGCGCATACTTGAAGACCGGACCCGCCCGTGACCTGCGGGTCCGGGTTCGCCGGAGCACCCGTCGAGCCCTTCCCCCGGCGTCGCGCCGCCGACCCGGCATGACCGCACAACCGTGACAGGAGCGTGAGCTCCGGCGTTCACCGCCGGTTCGCACGCGGCCGTATGGAGTACGACGTATGAAGCACCGCCGGACGGACCGAGCCCCCGCGACGAAGCCCCGGTGGCGTGTGACGGTGCCGCGCCTCGCGGTCCTCGGGGTCTGCGCCGGCGCGCTGTGCGCGGTGCCGGCCGTGCAGAACGCCCGCGAGCGGGCGGTCCCCGCGGCCGGCCGGCACGGCCCGGCCGCCTCCGCCCTGCCGCCCTCGGCGCCCCCACGGACGCCGACGGCAACGCCGACCCGGACCCGGGTGCCGGAGCACGGCGACGGCAGGTTCACCAAGGCCCCCGGCAGCCGGCGAACCATCGGGCACGGCACCCCACTGCGGTACGGCGTGGAGGTCGAGGACGGCACCGGGTTCTCCGCCGCCTCGGTGGCCGCGCAGGTCGACCGCATACTCGCCGACAAGCGCGGCTGGACGACGGCCGGCGCCGCCTTCCGGCGCGTCGCCGCGCCGCCGTACGACTTCCTCGTGCGGCTGGCCACCCCGGACACCACGGACGCCCTGTGCGCGAAGTACGGCCTGGACACCGGCGGCGAGGTCAACTGCAGCGGCGGCAAGGACGTCGTGGTCAACCTCAAGCGCTGGGTGCTGCTGAGCCCGTACTACAAGGGCCGTCCGGCCGAGTACCGCGCCCTGATCGTCAACCACGAGGTCGGCCACCGTCTCGGCCGCGGCCACCGCGGCTGCCCCGGTCCCGGGCGGCCCGCCCCGGCGATGATGCAGCAGATCAAAGGCCTGCACGGCTGCGTCGCCAACGCCTGGCCGTACGACCGGCACGGCCGGATGATCACCGGCCCCGCCGTCCCGTGACGGGCGACCGCGCCGCGCCCGGGCCGGGCCACGCGGCACCGGCCCGGAGGTGACCGCGACGCCGCACGCCGGCTACCCGGGCGGCCCCGCCCGTCCAGGTAGGGTCGGCACGGTGGCACCGGAACCGGAGGGGCTCTTCCCGCTCGACGACGTCCTCGAGGACGTCCTGCCCCCGCGGCACACGACGGCGGGCGGCACGTCCTTCCGCGACTCCCCCGCCGCCGCCCGTCTGCTGGACGTCCACACCGTCTACGCGGAGCCGGAGGCGGCCGCGTCCCCGCGGGGGCGGGAGATCCTCGCCCGCTTCCCGGACGCCGTCGTCGTCGAGGTGCCGTCGCACTGGCGGATCCCGGGCCTGCACGGCAACGAGGGCAACGCCGCGCGCTGGGTGCGGGTGAAGACGCGGACCCTGGTCCTCGGGGTGAAGAAGACGCTCACCGTCCGCCCCAACGGCCGCTCGGCCGACTGGATCGCGCCCGGCGCCTCCAACGGCTGCGCCATGGCCTGCGCCTACTGCTACGTCCCGCGCCGCAAGGGCTACGCCAACCCGGTCACCACCTTCACCAACATCGACCGCGTCATCGGCCGCATCGCGCGGCACGTCGCCGAGCAGGGCCGCAAGCCCGCGCCGAACCAGTGCGACCCACGGGCGTGGGTGTACGACATCGGCGAGAACGGCGACTGCTCGGTGGACGCCCTGATCAGCGACAACACCGCCGACCTCGTATCGGCCTTCCGGCGGTGGCCCACGGCGAAGGCCTCCTTCGCGACCAAGTTCGTCAACCCCGACCTGCTGCGGCTCGACCCCCGGGGGCGCACGAGGATCCGCTTCTCGCTGATGCCGCCCGAGGACTCCCGGCTGCTGGACGTCCGCACCAGCCCGGTGGCCGAACGGATCGCCGCCGCGGGCGACTTCCTGGAGGCCGGGTACGAAGTGCACCTCAACCTGTCGCCGGTCGTCGTACGCCCCGGCTGGCAGAGCGCGTGGGCGGAGCTGTTCCGGCACCTGGACGACGTCCTTCCGGCGGCGGTGAAGGCCCAGGCCGCGGCCGAGGTGATCATGCTCACCCACAACGCCGGGCTGCACGAGGTCAACCTGGGCTGGCACCCCCGTGCCGAGGAGCTGCTGTGGCGCCCCGCGCTGCAGGAGCCGAAGCGCTCGCAGAACGGGGACCTGAACGTGCGCTACCGCGCCGCGGAGAAGGCCGCGTCCGTACGCCGGCTGCTGGCGCTCGCCGCGGAGCACGCGCCGTGGCTCCGCATCCGCTACGCCTTCTGAGGCTTCCTCCGGGAGTTCCGCGGGAGTTACTGCGGGAGTTCCCGTCCGCGGCGTGACACAGGCCACGTACGAAACAGTTTCGTTTCGATGAACTCCGAGCCTATGCTCAGACGAGTACGAAACCGTTTCGTTTAGGAGGGAGAGGGCCCATGCCCGCACCGGTCACCGCCCGACGCGGCAGCCGCCTCACCCCGGAACGCGAGGCCGCGGTCTACGCGAGCACCCTCGACCTGCTCCGCGAGGTCGGCTACGAGGCCCTGACCATGGACGCCGTCGCCGCCCGCTGCCACTGCAGCAAGGCCACCCTGTACCGCCAGTGGGGCGGCAAGGCCGAGCTGGTCGCCATGGCACTGCGGCACGAGAAGCCCGTCAGCGCCGGTGACGTCGACACCGGGAGCCTCCGCGGCGACCTGCGCGCCCTGCTGACCCTCGAGGACGACCGGCGGCTGGAGCGCGACTGCGCGCTCATGCGCGGTCTGGCCATGGCCCTGCACGCCCACCCCGACCTGCTGCACGCCCTGCGCGAGGTCATGGTCCAGCCGGAGCGCTCGGGCCTGGACACCCTGCTGCGGCGCGCCGTCGACCGCGGGGAGATCAGCGCGGACAACCCGGCGATCCCCTACCTCGTGCCGATGCTGCTGGGCGCCTTCGCCACCCGGCACGTGCTCGAGGGCCTCCCGCCCACCCAGAAGTACCTGCTGGCCTTCCTCGACGCGGTGATCCTGCCCGCGCTCGGCGTCCGCCCCCGACCTGTCCCCGCG